>WGCT01000033.1 GCA_015493625.1 Draconibacterium sp.
AAAAATTTGCATTTTAAAATGCATTATTTCAACAAACGTATATGACTTATGAATCGAAATTCAGTTTTAAAAAAAGTTAAGAAAAAAACAAAAGAGTGGGACATTGTAATTATTGGCGGTGGTGCAACCGGTTTGGGTTGCGCTGTTGATGCAGCTTCGCGCGGCTATAAAACGCTTCTGCTCGAACAGTCCGACTTTGCGAAAGGAACATCGAGCCGTAGCACAAAACTGGTACACGGCGGTGTACGTTACCTTCAGCAGGGCGATATATCGCTTGTTTTCGAAGCACTAAACGAGCGAGGACTAATGTTTAAAAATGCTCCTCATTTAGTTTCCAATCAGTCGTTTATAATTCCAACGTACGAATGGTGGGGAGGACCGTTTTATACGGTAGGATTAAAAGTTTACGATTTTATGGCCGGAAAACTCGGTCTTGGCCCGTCGAATATGCTTTCGCGCGAGGAGGCCATTAATGCACTTCCAACCATTGAAACCGACGGATTAAAAGGTGGCGTTATTTATCAAGACGGGCAGTTCGACGATTCGAGAATGGCAATTAGTCTGGCACAAACAGCTGTTGACTATGGCGCATCGGTACTCAATTATTGCAAGGTTACAAAATTAATAAAAGAGGGAGAACTAATTTGCGGGGTGGTTGCAGTAGATCAGGAAACCGGAGAGAAGTATAAGATAAAATCGAAAACTGTAATTAATGCCACCGGTGTTTTTGCCGACAATATTATTAAAATGGACGAACCCGTAAAGAGCGATATTATCGTTCCAAGTCAGGGAGTTCACCTTGTTTTAAATAAAGAATTTTTACCCAACGACTTTGCAATTATGGTTCCACACACCTCCGACGGCCGGGTTATGTTTGCCGTTCCCTGGCACAATCACGTTGTGGTTGGTACTACCGATACACTGGTCGAAAATCCATTGCTCGAGCCAACTGCATTAGATTCGGAGGTAGATTTTCTTCTTGAAACAGCCGGAAAATATCTTGTAAAGCAGCCCACGCGAAAAGATGTATTGAGTGTGTTTGCAGGACTGCGACCCTTGGCAAAATCGGAGGATGACGGGAAAAAGACAAAGGAGATTTCGCGTGGCCATAAAATTATTATTTCAATAACAGGACTAATTACAGTTATTGGAGGCAAGTGGACCACCTACCGGAAAATGGCAGAAGACACCATTGAAAAAGCAATTATGTTAGGTGGATTGCCCGAACGCGATTGCATTACCAAACACCTGCCAATTCACGGATTCAGAATGGATGTAAACCCGCACACCGACCTTTTTGCTGTTTATGGAATTGATAAAGAAGAGGTAATTTCGTTGGGCGACGAAGAGAAACAGTTATCGGGTTTGTTAAGCAAAAAACTTAATATTTATAAATCGCAAGTTGCCTGGGCGGTACGAAAAGAGATGGCCCGAACGGTTGAAGATGTTTTGGCTCGCCGTATTCGCGGGCTCTTTCTCGACGCACGCGAAAGCATACGAATTGCACCGGAAGTTGCCGACATTATGGCCAAAGAACTGGGCAAACCCAACAAATGGAAAACCGAGCAGATTAAAGCCTTTAACGCGTTGGCAAAAAATTATTTCTTTACCAACGATTAGATCAATCAATATCAATTAAAAAACTCTTTTAACTTTAACACCTGCATTTCAAAAATAGTTGAGAATTAAAAAAACAACAGATTATGACAGAACTGTTTGGCGAATTTTTAGGAACATTTATTTTAATTCTACTGGGTAACGGTGTGGTTGCCAATGTAAATTTAGAGAAAACGTACAGTAAAGGTGGCGGATGGATTGTAATTACCGCCGGTTGGGGAATGGCTGTTTTTGTTGCTGTTTTGGCTACTGCCGACCTAAGCGGAGCCCATTTAAATCCGGCAGTTACAATTGGGCTGGCAGTTGCCGGACTGTTCGATTGGATAAAAGTTATTCCGTTTATTATTGCTCAAATTCTTGGTGCAATGGCAGGGGCAGCAACTGTTTATCTGTTTTTTCGTAACCATTTTGCCATTACCGAAACTGCCGGCACAAAAAAAGCTTGTTTTTGTACAGCACCGGCCATCCGGAATTTCCGGAATAATTTCTTCTCGGAAGTTGTGGGCACATTTATACTTGTTTTTGCTGTGCTAATGATTTCGCTCCCTCAATTAGAATACCACAGTTTGGGGAGCACAAAAGTGGGGCTTGGTTCGCTCGGGGCACTTCCTGTTTCGCTTGTGGTTTTTTCAATTGGAATGAGTTTGGGAGGAACAACCGGCTATGCAATTAATCCTGCTCGCGATTTGGGACCGAGAATTGTTCACTGGTGGCTTCCTTTAAAAAAGAAAGACGACACCGACTGGAGATATGCATGGATTCCTATATTGGGGCCAATTACCGGTGCAAGTATTGCCGCACTGGGTTACCTTCTTATTTTGAAGTTCAGTTGAACTAACTTAACTTTTCGGTCAAACGTAAAATCTCCCATTTTGGCGAAACATTTTCGTATAAAATACGATAAACAGCCTCCGAGATTGGCATATTAACATTGTATTTTTTATTAATCTCATAAATCGATTGGGCAGCAAAATAACCTTCTGCAATCATATTCATTTCCAACCTTACAGTTTGTACCGAATATCCTTTCCCAATCATTGTCCCAAACATTCTGTTCCGGCTAAATTGCGAATAAGCAGTAACAAGCAGGTCGCCCAAATAGGTAGAGCTTTTTATATCGCGTGTAATGGGCCGCACCGTATCAACAAAACGTTTAATCTCCTGAATGGCATTTGCAATCAGCACCGCCTGAAAATTATCGCCGTAACGCAATCCGTGCGAGATACCACTTGCAATGGCAATAATATTTTTAATTACCGAAGCATATTCGGTGCCCCAAATATCGTCGGAAATAGTTGTAGCAATGTAATCGCTTTTTATAAGTGCAGCAAAACTTTCGGCTTTTGCTTCGTCGAGACTCGCAATGGTTAAATACGACAATCGTTCGAGCGCAACCTCCTCAGCATGACTCGGCCCGGCAATAATTCCCATATTCTCGAGCGGCACATTAAAAACCTGATTCAGGTACTCAACCACCAGAAGTTCTTTATCGGAAACCATTCCTTTAATGCCCGACAAAACATACTTCTTGCTGATGTCGGTTTTTAGATCTTTTAAAACAACCGGCAAATAGGCCGATGGAACGACCAAAACAAGAATATCTGAATCTTCAGTAATTTTGTTAATGTCGGTATAAAAACTAATTCTATTGGTGTCGAACTCAATACTTCGTAAATAGCGCGGATTATGGTTAAACTTTTCGAACTGCTCAACCGTCTCAGGTTTCCTGAAAAACCAGTTGATATGGCTGACATTTTCAAGTAACATTTTCGATACTGCTGTTGCCCAGCTTCCACTACCAATTACTGCTATCTTGTTTGTTTTTATATTCATATCAAATATTTCGTTTCGTAAAATTAGAAAGTTTTTTTGGTTTACTACGAAAAATTTAACCGGGTTGTAACCAAAGTGTAATTTCTAAGGGCAATTTTGAGAATAGAAAAGATAGCATTACCTTTATTTTTCAAGTCTCCTTATTCGGGTATAGTTTAATAACTGATTAAAAATTTAGAAATGAAAAAAGTTTTAAAAATTACTGCGTTTATTATAATCGTTTTGGTTATAGGTATTTTAGGATACTCATACATCAGTTTCAACTCGTATGCCCCGGCCGACCCCGAGGTTCAGGTTGATAAAAATGTGCAGCACTATTTTCATAATTCGTATGTAGAAAGCAGAAAAGCTTTTTTGTTAGAGGCAAAAAAGATAGAAGCCAAATTCGATAGTGTTCAGGTTTTTTCGCGAAAAGTACCAAGCAGAATCGATACCAATTTAACCATCGACTTCTGTTATATTCCTGCACGAAAAGAGACCGACAAACTGCTGATTATTACCTCGGGAACACACGGTGTTGAAGGGTATGTTGGCAGTGCTGTTCAGCAAATGTTAATGAGCGAAATTCTGACACCCGAGATGGTCGATAACGTTGGCGTTTTACTGGTTCACAGTGTAAATCCATACGGGTTTAAGTACATTCGGCGGGTAACCGAAAACAATGTCGATTTTAATCGAAACTGCGATACAAATAAGTCACTATTTTCTTCTAAAAACGAAGGATACGGCAAACTTATTGGGATGTTGAATCCGACGGGGAAAGTAAATGCGAGCAGCATTAAAAATAAGTTTTTTATGTTGGTTGCCATTAACCAGCTTCTGAAAAAGTCGATGGCAAGTTTACGGCAGGCTGTTTTGCAAGGGCAGTATAAATACAAAAACGGGCTCTATTTTGGAGGGTTCAGTTTCGAACCTCAACTGGCAATTTTAGGCAACGTTTTTAAAACTATCTCTGCCGATTATACAACCGTTTTTAATATCGACTTACATACCGGTTACGGAGTGAGAGGAGTAGCACATCTATTCCCAAACCCAATTGACGATAAAAAAATAAAATCGGGCCTCGAAACCATTTTTAAAGGCTATGAAATTAACTGGGGCGACTCGGACGATTTCTATATTATTAACGGCTCGTTTACCGATTACATTGGCAAGTTGTTAAACGATAAAACGTATTTCCCAATGGTGCTCGAATATGGAACACTAAATTCGCAATCAACGGTGGGTTCTATCAAATCTATTCATAATATGATTCTCGAAAATCAGGGATTTCATTACGGATATAAAAGTTCCTCCGACAGCATTAGAGTGATGCAATCTTTTAAAGAGATGTACAATCCGTCGTCGGAAAAGTGGCGTACAAAAATAATGAACGACTCTAAAATTCTTTTTAGGAAAACATTAAAGAATTATGCCGATTTGAAAACAAATTGAGGTGACTACTCAACAAAATCAATCAACTTAGCTTTCATAATTCTATTTTTCCCCCGAAGATATTTCTATAACAAGTTTGGGATATAAGACTGCAAGAAACTATTAAACCAGCACCTTATCTCAATTTTATTATTTGCCCCGGAACAAGTTGTTGCCCCGGTTTCATACGATTTCGGCGGTACAGATTTTTTAACTTTATTCCATAAAGTTGCGAAATATAGTGCATGGTATCGCCTTTTTCTACCCGGTGTGTTGGCTGATCTTTCGATGCTCTGTTTTTTTTGTGCTGAATATAAACCACCTCATTTTCGCGCGGGCAGTAGCCGGCCTGTTGATCGTTGTATTTATATATTTCCCATGCGTTTAAATCGAGTTCTTGAGCAATTATTTCGTACGTATCGCCTTTTTTTGCCACCACCGATTTTACCCGGTTTCGTTTTTTTGTTTCGTGCGACTGGAAAGGCGAAATGGTAAGTGTATTCGAAACTCCTTCCCCTAAATCGTTTTGCTCCGAGGCCATTAACTCGTCGTAGCTAATTCTATAATCGAGACGGTACAGTTTATAGGCTTCAATAATATGAATCAGTCGTTTTGCATAAGTTTTAGAAGTTGCGTAACCCGCTTTTTTTAATCCGTGTGCCCACCCTTTGTAATTGGTTATTTTTAGTTTGAAAAGCGATGCATAACGTGGATTATTCATTAAAAAATTGGTGTGGTCGATGTACGAATCTTCCACAGTTTTATATTTTCTAAAACATTCGTGTTTTGCATCGTCGTCGTAATATACTTTTTTCCCCTTCCACCCTCTTTTGCACTTTATACCAAAATGGTTGTTCGATTTTTTTGCCAGTTCGCTATTTCCATCGGCACTTTCGAGGCAGGCCTGCGCCATTGTAATACTTGCCGGAACACCACTTCGCTTCATCTCCTCGATGGCAAGAAGCTGGTAGCGATGAATGTAATCGATTCGCAACATTTGCGAAAACGAAAAAAATGAGGAGAAGATTAGAATAACCGACAATATAAATTGTTTCATAGTTTTATTTTCTGAACCGGGTTCAAAAGTAGACAGTTTACAGTTTTATAAAACGATTTTAAACTATTTTTATAAACAATGTAACGTGAATTGCAGCATATACTCAAACCAAATAGCTTTTCTCCCGATGTACATCGGGATCATGCTTGTTCTTTTTGCCCACAACTT
>WGCT01000034.1 GCA_015493625.1 Draconibacterium sp.
AGGTATTGCTTGTCCGTTATCAGGTTCAAAAAATTGGACAGATGTTAAGCAGTTTAACTTAATGTTTGGAACGAAACTTGGTGCTGACGCTGCAAATGCTATGGATTTATATTTAAGACCAGAAACTGCACAAGGTATCTTTGTTAATTTTGCCAATGTGCAAAAAACAGGAAGGATGAAAATTCCTTTTGGAATTGCACAAATTGGGAAAGCTTTTCGTAACGAGATTGTTGCCCGTCAGTTTATTTTCAGAATGCGTGAATTCGAACAGATGGAAATGCAGTTTTTTGTGCGCCCCGGCACCGAACTCGAATGGTTCGAGAAGTGGAAAGAAACCAGAATGAATTGGCACCGGGCACTCGGATTTGGCGACGAGAATTACCGCTTTCACGAACACGAAAAGCTGGCTCACTACGCAAATGCCGCTGTTGATGTAGAGTATAAATTCCCATTTGGATTTAAAGAGGTGGAGGGTATTCATTCGCGAACCGACTTCGACCTTTCGCAACACGAAGAGTACTCGGGTAAAAAAATTCGCTATTTCGACCCCGAGTTGAATGAATCTTACGTACCGTTTGTGGTTGAAACATCGATTGGTGTCGACCGTATGTTTTTGCAAATTATTTCGGCAGCTTATTCCGAAGAGAACCTGGAAAAAGACTCGCGAATTGTTTTGAGAATTCCTGCTCCGCTGGCTCCGATTAAATTGGCTGTTCTACCTTTGGTGAAAAAAGATGGATTACCCGAAATTGCACGCAATATTATTAACGATTTAAGATTCGACTTTAATTGCCAGTACGACGAAAAAGACTCGATTGGGAAACGCTATCGCCGGCAAGATGCAATTGGTACGCCATTTTGCGTAACCGTCGATCATCAAACAATCGACGATAATACGGTAACCATTCGCTATCGCGATACAATGGCCCAAAAACGTGTAGCCATCGACGAGTTGAGAGGAATTATTGATGCACAGGTAAGCTTTAAAAAGTTATTCGGACAGGGATAAAACCCGAATTGCCGTTCGTCTAAATTTAACGGAACTGCTACTAACGGAGATGTATTTTGGAAAGTACTATTTTTTATTTCTCACTCCGACTTTGTCAACTGACGAATGGAGAGAGCTTGCTCCGAGAGCCTGAGGAAGAAGCATAAATTAAATTATTGGATGAAACGAGCATGGCAAATATTGGCACACAGGAGCATAACGAAGTTAAAGTACTAATTTGTTTTGTGTCTTGATTCTAAATTCTATATGAATGAAAAAAGTTTTGATAATAACCTACTACTGGCCTCCGAGTGGGGGAGGTGGAGTTATGCGTTGGCTAAAGATGTCGAAATTTTTACCCGAACTGGGGTGGCAACCCATAATTTATACTCCCGAAAATCCCGACCCCTCAATTCTTGATAAAAGTTTGGTAAGCGAAATTCATAAAGATGTAATAGAGCTGAAAACTCCCATTTGGGAACCTTACAATATTTACCGGAAAATAACAGGGAAAAAAAAGAGTGCGAAGTTTAAAGCCGGTTATATCTCGGAAGCTTCATCGGGAACATGGAAAAGTAAAATTTCTGTTTTTATCAGGGGGAACTTTCTTATTCCCGACCCCCGTAAATTTTGGATTCGGCCGTCGGTAAAATACCTTTCTAAATATTTAAAGAAGAACAATGTTGATTTGATTATCTCCACAGGGCCACCGCACAGTATGCATCTAATTGCACTCGGATTAAAAAAAAGATTCGATATTCCATGGATTGCCGATTTTCGTGACCCGTGGACAGATATCGATTTTTATTCGAAACTCAAACTAACAAAGTGGGCAGACAAAAAGCACCACAAGTTAGAACGTAAAGTTTTGTCGCAAGCCGACCATGTTGTAACTGTGGGTAAAACATGTGCTTCCGATTTGGCAGCCATAGGAAACCGGAAAGTGGTTGCGATAAATAATGGTTACGACCCTTTAGATTATAATTTCGAGAAAAAGAAACTTGATGAAACATTTACAATATCGCATTTTGGAGCTTTTAACCGCGATAGAAATCCTGCTTCGTTGTGGTTGGCATTGAGCGAACTTGCAAAAAACAATGGGGAATTTGGCAAACTCATTCGTATTCAATTAATAGGGCAAACCGATGAGTCGATAATCAACGATATTAAGAAAAATAATCTCTACGAGAACCTTATTTTAGTTGAACATTTGCCACATAAAGAGGGATTGGAAAAGTTAAGCTCGTCGCAGGTACTGTTATTGCCCATAAACGATGCTCCAAATGCACTTGGAATTTTACCTGGGAAAATGTACGAATATATGGCTTTACAACGCCCCATTCTTGCCATTGGCCCAACCGGTGCCGATTTTGCAAGAATAATTTCGGAAACAAATTCAGGAGTTGCCCATAATTTCGATGATATTGAAGGAATTAAATCGACAATGGAAAACTATTTCAACCTGTTTCTTGCCGGAGAGTTAAAGGCAGAATCGAACTCGTACGAAAAGTATTCGCGGAAAAATCTGGCTAAAAGTTTTGTTGAACTTATAAACCGGAAATAGGAATTTTTGTTTGAGAATTTCGTAAAAATTCTTTGAGTGTATAACGTTTGCATTTTTTAACTCAAAGAATTGAAGATGCCAAAGAGTTGTTTAATTTAGTTTTTATACTTTTAGCGATTATTTTTTTTGAATTTATTAGTAGAGTTTTTTTATAAAGTAAAAAACAGTTGAAATGAAGAGTAGAAAATTTTGGATAGCAATCGTTTTAATAGCGGTTATTGGAGTTGGTTCGTTTAGTTTTTCACGCGACGAAAAGAATTTTGCGATAGCTAAAAACCTCGATATTTATTATACCCTTTTTCGCGAGCTAAATATGTTTTATGTCGACGACATTAATCCGAACAAATTGATTAAAACCAGTATCGACGAAATGTTAGCTTCACTCGACCCCTACACGAACTATATTCCGGAAGATAAAATTGAGGATTTTAGATTTATGACAACCGGCGAATATGCCGGCATTGGGGCAGTAATTAGCAAGCAAAATGGCAAAGTCATAATTTCGGAACCATACGAAGGGTTCCCGGCCGATAAATCAGGATTAAAAGCCGGCGATATTTTACTTGAAGTGGCGGGCAAACCAACCCAAAATATGAGCACAAAAGATGTGAGCAGCCTGTTAAAAGGCCCGGCAAATAAACCGGTAAAAATTAAAATTAAACGCTACGGAGTTAAAAAACCATTTACTGTTGATGTTGTTCGCGAAAAAATTTCAATTAATGCTGTTCCTTACTATGGAATGTTAGACGAAAATACGGCCTATATTCGGCTAACAAGTTTTACGGCAAAGTGCAGCGAGGATGTAAAAAAAGCTCTTCTCGATTTAAAAAAGAATAACCCAAAATCATTGGTATTCGATTTGCGCTCAAATCCGGGCGGGCTTTTAATGGAAGCGGTAAAAATTGTAAACCTTTTTGTGCCGAAAGGCGAAGAGATTGTTAGTACACGCGGAAAAGTAAAACAGTGGGACAAAACATATAAAGCCATGAACGAACCGCTCGACACAACTATTCGCATTGCCGTATTAACAAACAGAGGCTCGGCATCGGCATCAGAAATTGTGTCGGGAGCACTTCAAGATCTCGACCGTGGCATTATTGTAGGAACGCGTACCTTTGGAAAAGGTCTGGTGCAAACTACCCGCGACTTAAGTTACAACACAAAACTTAAAGTTACCACAGCAAAATATTACATTCCAAGTGGCCGCTGTATTCAGGCACTCGACTATTCGCACCGCAACGAAGACGGCAGCGTTGGCACTGTCCCCGATTCGTTAATCTCGGAGTTTCTAACTAAAAACGGACGGAAAGTTTACGACGGCGGTGGCATTATTCCCGATATAAAAATTAATAGCGATGATTTAAGCATTTTAAGCGTTGAACTAATTACTAAATTTAAAGTATTCGATTTTGCCACAAAATTTGCAAACGAAAACGAAAGCATTCCACAACCCGAAGATTTTGAAATTACAGATAACATTTACAACCAGTTCTCAACGTTTGTAACTGAAAGTGATTTTAAATACGAATCGCAGTCGAAAAACGAACTTGAAGATCTGATTAAAGAGGCAAAACGTGAAAAATATTACGGGTTGGCAAAAACAGAATTCGAAGCACTAAAAGTAAAACTCGAACCAAATTTGGAGAAGGATTTAAAACAGTTTAAAAATGAAATTAGCGAACTGTTAAAAGACGAAATTGTTTCGAGATACTACTACCAAAAAGGCGCTATTCGTTCGGCAATAAACGACGACAAAGGAATTAAAAAAGCAATTGAGGAGTTAAACTCTGAAAACAAGTACGAAGCTTATTTTAAGCCCGGATCAGTTATTTCGAAAAACTAATACACGTTTGAGTTTACATTATCCGTTTGCACAAACTTTATTTCAATAAAGAAACCTTAGTGGCTAGAGTATAGCCCATTTGTAAATAACCTTATTCACCTGAGTTCGATATATGCAAATGATTAGTATATAGCTAATTGGCCAAAAGTATTAACCGTTTCATACTTGATTCTAGGTTTCTTTGGTAGAAAAGAGTATGCTAATAATCCTGAAATCATATTGCTTATGAAGTTGGTAAAACTTCTATG
>WGCT01000035.1 GCA_015493625.1 Draconibacterium sp.
GGATACAGCCAGGCCAGTGTTTATAAAACAAAAATAATTGTAAGCAGTAATTTTGGAGATACCTGGACTGACAGCGGAATTACAATTAACGGCTTTTTTAACGACAAAGGATTTGGCGGAGCAGGAGAATCGGGATTTTTTAGAAACGGAGAAAAAATAACTCTCTATGCGCGAAATATGATTGAACAAATTGGCGCATGCGATTTAACGTGGAACGGAAAAAACTACGAAAAAGGCAAAGAGTATAAACTAAATATTGCTACATGGAACGCACAATCGACAATAAAATATTGCGATTATTTAAAGGGGTGGATTGCCACATACATTCGATTAAATAAAACTGCTGCCAGTCCACGAAGCCAAATTGATGTTGCTTTTTCGACCGATGCTATTACCTGGAAAAAAATATTTACCATTGCCGATATTGAAAAGGATGGCGGATTTATGGTAAACGAACCCAATATTTTTATTGAAAATCACACGGTTTATATTTCTTACTCGGTATCGACAAAACCAGGAAACTATTTCGACTTAAGAATTACAAAACTTCCTTTTTCAGTTTTTTAATTTTACCGTTTCCAGGGAGTAACTGCTTTTGCTCCAAACTCTTTCGCAGTAATTGTTTTAATATGCACCTTTATTACTCCAACACCTTTAATAGAAGGGGCTCCAAATTCAAATTCCCGAGTGCTGTATTGTGCCATTAACAGTTTCATGCAGCGGTATTTTTCATCGAAATCGTCGATAATTTCAACCTCGCCTTCAACCACAACCGATTTCGATTTTACGCGATAACTGCAACCCACTTTTTCGTCTTGCCAAGCCAGTTCTTCGCCCAATGTCCAGTTAATGCTAACTTTTGGGTTAGCATTTATTGTCTCCCACATTTTCCCTTCGGGTGCCGAATGAAGAATAACACAGTTGCCGTCTAAAGCAAAATTTAGAGGTAAAACATACGGCTGACCATTATTCGACATGGCCAGAAAACAAGTTTTACTTGCTCTAATAATCTCATTTATCTCTTCCCGGTTTTCAATAAAATATGTTCGCATAATTTTAGTTATAAGCCCTGCTACCCAGCTTTTCAGCCAGAATTTTCTCAACCTTTTTTAAATTTGTCAGCGTGCCCATTAATTCAAAAACAGTATCGAAATTGTTCTCGGCAGAGGCACTATTTATCTGCTTTTCAATATCAGTTTCCAGAATTTTAATCTTTCTGAATTTATATTCATTTACAATTTTAGGAATTAAAAGATCCAGAATATCTTTCTCCTGCTCGGTAAAAGCACCCGCTTTTGTCCACCGTTTGCTCTCAACATATTTTTCGGAAAGCAGGTTTGTTGCCAGTTGGTTTATCTCTCCGTCAGGATGATAAACAAAGTGTTTCCAAGAGTCGAAATTTTCTGTATCAATATTTTCACTCACCTCGTAAAAAACTTTTTTAAAAAGCGGATTCTCCGAAACTAAATCATCAGCCTCCAGCTCCTGAATCATAAATTCGCCCACCGAAATAAATTGCGGGTTGCTTGCATTTTCCTCTTCTATTTCGAAAAGCGGAACGGTACAATACTTTAAAAGAAAACGAAGAAACTCGCGCTCTTCAATCAAAAGATCCGCCGGATTTATCTTTTTGGCCTGAGCTTTGGGTTTGGCTGCAATTTTTTTTGCTTTTTCGCGAAACTCTTTTTTTCTGAAATCGTCGGTTTGTTTTGCTTTTTGCTTTCTTACCTCGTTGTATAAAACCTCTTCGTTTACCCCCATTAACCGGCTGCACTCTTTAATATACACCGAACGCGTAATTGAATCGGGAATAACAGAAACAGACCGTATTACGTCGGATATTAATCTTGCCTTTGCAATGGGGTCGTTCTCGGTATCTTTTAACAATAGGCGTGTTTTAAACTGAATAAAATCGGTTTCGTTCTTATTTATGTACTCGAGATATCCGGTTGCCCCCATCTTTTTAGCAAACGAGTCGGGGTCTTCGCCCTCGGGAAGCAAAAGAACTTTAACATTCATTCCCTCTTCTAAAACCAAATCTATTCCGCGCATCGATGCTTTTATTCCGGCCGCATCGCCATCGTAAATAATGGTAATATTGGGTGTAAATCGTTTTACCATTCGAATCTGGTCGGGAGTTAAAGCTGTTCCCGACGATGCCACAACATTCTCTATTCCTGCCTGATGCATCGATAATACGTCGGTATATCCCTCAACCAAATAACATTTATCGGTTTTCGAAATTTCGCGTTTTGCCTGAAAAATTCCATACAACACGCGCCCTTTATGATAAATATCCGACTCGGGCGAGTTAAGATATTTGGCAATTTTTTTATCCTCTTTTAAAATACGGCCACCAAAGGCAATTACGCGCCCCGCCAAATTATGAATGGGAAACATTACACGTCCTGCAAACCGGTCGCGCATCCAGTTATCGCGCTTAATTGTTAGTCCTGTTTTTTCGAGAAATTCAATTTTATATCCCTCTTTTTGAGCAACTTCTGTAAATGCCGTTTTACCGTCGGGAGCAAACCCGACTTCAAATTTTTTCAGAATATCGTCTCTAAAACTTCGCTCTCTAAAATAGCTCAGTCCAATGGTTCTCCCCTCGTTTTCCTCCCACAAGTAGCGCGTAAAAAATTTCTGCGCAAACGACGAAACAATCATCATACTTTCGCGGTCGTTTTTTTGCTGAATCTGTTCGTCGGTCTGTTCCTCTTCAACAATATCGATATGATATTTTTTAGCCAGCCATTTTAATGCTTCCGGATACGAAAGATTTTCGTGTTCCATAATAAAATTTACGGCATTGCCTCCTTTCCCGCATCCGAAACATTTAAAAATTCCCTTTGCCGGAGAGACAGTAAACGAAGGTGTCTTTTCGTTATGAAAAGGACACAGCCCCAGCTGGTTAACACCTCTTTTACGCAATGTTACGAAGTCGGAAACTACATCGGTAATTTCGGCAGCATCTAAAATTCGTTCTATGGTAGCATGGTCAATCATTATTTACAAAAGTAGGAGAATTTGCTTTTGAAGCCACTAAAAAACATTTTTTTTGACTGTACCTTCAAACAAAAATTTTAATTGTACTTTTAAAGCATGAAGAAGAAATTAGTTGTACTATCGGGTGCCGGAATTAGCCAGGAAAGTGGGTTAAAAACTTTCCGCGACATGGGCGGATTGTGGGAACAATACGATGTTACCCAAGTTGCCAGCTCCGAAGCATGGGAAAAAAATCCTGAGTTGGTAAATCGTTTCTACAATGAACGGCGCAAGCAACTTTTTGAATCAATACCCAATGCCGGTCATTTTGGAATTACTGAACTGGAACAGTGGTTCGACACAACAATTATTACCCAAAATGTTGACGACCTGCACGAAATTGCAGGGAGTAAAAATGTTTTACACCTGCATGGCGAACTGAGAAAAGTGAGAAGCACTGCCAACCCCAAACTTATTTACACCATGAAAGACTGGGAACTTAAATTAGGCGATAAATGCGAACTGGGAAGTCAGCTCCGACCTCATATTGTATGGTTTGGCGAGGCTGTTCCGGCCATGCAAGAAGCAATTCCAATTGCTCAAGAGGCCGACATTTTTGTGGTAATAGGCACATCGTTAGCCGTTTATCCGGCAGCAGGATTAGTAAATTATACTTCGCCCGGAATTCCAATTTTTGTGGTCGACCCAAATGCGCCTGATGTTTACCGTAAAAATGTTACTTTCATTCAGAAAAAAGCCGGTGAAGGAGTTAAAGAATTAAAAACTGAATTAAAAAAACTAATTTAAAATGATTAAGAAAGTTCTTTTTGCAGCCCTTTTTATGGCACTTATAAATACACTTTCGGCACAACGTTTCGAAGGCGGAATTTTAGCAGGTTTTAATGCCACACAGGTTGAAGGCGATACATTTAAGGGCTACCACAAACCCGGAATTGTTGCCGGTGGTTTTGTCCAAATCGATGTAGCCCCGGCAGTTTTTCTGGCTATGGAAATTAAATACTCTCAAAAAGGGTCGCGCAATAAAACCAAACCCGATCAACCTCAGAAATACATTATGCGACTGGGCTACATCGATTTGCCGGTTTATATGGCTTTTAGAACCAACGACCGCGGAAGTATTATTGGTGGCTTATCGACCGGGTTTTTAATTCATTCGAAAGAATTTGACGAATACGGTGAATTTCAAAAAGAAGACCAGAATGCTTTTAACACTATTGATTTACAACCGTTTATAGGATTTCAATTCGACCTTTTAGACAATCTAAAAGCCGATTTGCGTTTTGCTCTTTCCGTTCTTCCCATACGGGGTCAACCGGGCGAAGGAACCAACTATTACTGGCACAACAACCAGTTTAATAATGTTATTTCGTTAGCACTTTTTTACAATCTGAGTAAATAAAAAATGGAGGCAAAAAGAAAGATAGTTGTTGCAGTTACCGGAGCCAGTGGTTCAATTTATGCCAAAATTCTACTTCATAAACTACTCGAAATAAAAGAACAATTTGAAGAAATTGCCGTTATTTTTTCGGCCAATGCATATGAAATATGGACATTTGAACTGAATGAAAAATACATTCCCACCCCACCTTTTAAACTATACGAAAAGAACAACTTTTATGCACCCTTTGCATCGGGTTCTTCAGATTTCGATACACTAATTGTTTGTCCTTGCTCGATGGGAACACTTGGCCGTATTGCCCACGGAGTTTCCGACGACCTGATTACGCGTACTGCCGATGTAATGCTAAAAGAGAAACGAAAACTAATTCTCGTTCCCCGTGAAACACCATTCAATTTAATTCATATAGAAAATATGAAAACACTAACACTTGCCGGCGCTGTTATTTGCCCGGCAAACCCTTCGTTTTACAGCAAACCCAAAACCATTGAAGAGCTTGTTGAAACGGTGGTTGAGCGAATATTAAATTTGGCAGGAATTACTATTAATTCGTTTCGGTGGGGGAGTTAATAATCGGCAAAAGCAAGGGTTGCTATGCTAATTTTTGTTGCGGTTAGTTTTAACAGTTCAACAGCACACGCCTCAAGTGTCGAGCCGGTAGTTACCACATCGTCAATCAATAAAATATGTTTTCCCAGAAATTGTTCTGTATTGTTAACAGCAAAAATACCATTAACATTTTTAAACCGTTCAAACCTATTCTTTTTAGTTTGTGTTGAAGTAAAAACCCGCCGATATAAATTATTTCCCGACATTGGTTTTTGCAATGCTTCTGCAATTCCCAAAGCAATCCATTCGCTTTGATTAAACCCTCTTTTCTTTAACTTTCGCGGATGTAGCGGAACCGGAACAACCACATCAACATCTTGAAATTCTACGGTTTCAGATAAAATTTGCCCAAAACGTTTCCCGGTTTCAAAACCCAGCTCTTTTAACCCTCTATATTTAATGTTATGAATTAATTCGCGATAACGACTCCCTTTTTTATAGGCGAAAAATGAAACCGCATTCTCAATGTTAACACGCCCCCAAAACAGTTGTGCAACTTTATTGTTGCGGTTTTTATGAAAATTTGTAACAGGCAAATCGTACCAGCAACTCATACACAAATATTTTTCTTGCGAAACCAAACGACTTCCGCAGGTTAAACACAGTTTTGGAAAAAACAGGTCGATTAAATCTGAAAGATTACGGGTTATCATTTTCATTTATAAAAGATACAAAAAATTAGGTGTAAACTAAAAAAATAATGTTTTGACTAACCTTGACATTTGTTTTTGTAGTGACTTTAACAAACTGTGCCATAGAATTATTCTTTGCCGTTGGATTTATCCAACGGTAAATAAACAATCCCCGAAATAAATCCCGGAGCTACCAATATTCGCCCATTTTACTCATAAATCTGCGTATTTGTGATTTCGCTTCGCCGAATTCCCGAAAACCTATCTGGATTGAGTATAACAATTTAATAAATTGCTAAATTTGCGCCAGAGATATACCAATATCAACTAAATTATAAAGAACTATTATGCTAAAAAAACTCGGTAACTTTTTACGAAAAAAAATCCTTTTGGTCATATTTATCGGGTTCGTTCTTGGAATAATTGCAACAATTTATACACACAAGGTAATTGAAACCACTTCAACCGACGAGTCGTGCGAAACGTGTCACGTACATCCGCATGTTTTTAATTCGTGGAAACTTTCGGTTCACTACGACAATCGCGTGGGAATGCATGTTGGGTGTGTCGACTGCCACTTACCACCAAAGGGGCACGGCTATTTAAAAGAGAAAATTAAAGCATCGTCACGCGATATTTACAGTTATCTGGTAAAAGACAGTGCCGATTTTAACTGGGAGGCAAAATCGAGTCTTGAAGAGGCACAACACTTTGTTTTTAAAGAGTCGTGTATTAAGTGCCACGCCAATCTTTTCCCTTTAACATTAAACAAAGATGGACAAGCAGCACATCTTTACTATTCGCAAAACGAAGACGATTTGCGCTGCATAAATTGCCATTTAAATGTGGGGCACTACAACCCAAATGCCATACATGCTAAAAATGTTGAATTTGGAAATGCAGGAGAAAAAAACCAAGAGAAGTACACAGCTGCAGCCACAATTACAAAATTTGAAGATTTTACCGAAACCATTCCGGGAACCACCATTTCGTTTAATATGAAAGCAATTCCCGGAGGAAGTTTTAAAATTGGAAGTCCGGCAAACGAACCATACCGGAAACCTGATGAAGGGCCGCAAAAAGAGGTTAAATTAAGTCCGTTTTTTATGGCCGAAGTTGAAATAACCTGGGATACATATTTGGCATTTTATAGTGCAACAGCTGCCGAAGGACGCACAACCGACACAGAGGGTTCGCGTACAAAAAATGTTGTCGACGCTATTACCGGCCCTACTCCTCCATACGGGCAACCCGACCAAAACTGGGGACTGGGAAGCCGTCCTGCAATTACAATGAGCTACCATTCGGCCGAAACATTTTGTAAATGGCTATCGAAAGTTACCGGAAAAACTTACCGTTTACCCACCGAAGCCGAATGGGAATATGCCGCACGCGGAGGAACAGAAACTCCTTTCTTTTTTGAAGGAGATCCAAAAGATTTTGGAAAGAAAGGATTTTTTGGAAAGCTGTTTGGAAACGACGATAATAAGATTGATAATTTTATTATTTATAAAGCAAACAGCAATTTAAAAACTGCCAAACCGGAGGCTGTTGATGCAAATCCATTCGGACTTAAAAATATGCTTGGGAATGCTGAAGAATACTGCTCAGACTGGTATTCGGAAAATGCTTACGAAAAACTTCGCAATGGTGCAGTTAACCCAAAAGGGCCGGCAACAGGAAAAGAACATGTAATTCGAGGAGGTTCGTTTAAAAGCGAAATAGGCGAAGTAAGAAGTGCTGCACGCGACTTTACAAAAAGTGTGGCCTGGATGAAAACCGACCCGCAAATGCCAAAAAGTATTTGGTGGCTTTCAGACTGTAATTATATTAGTTTCAGGGTTGTTTGTGAATTTAACAATAACAACAACCCAAAAACTAAAAATTAATTAATACATTTAGTAAAAAATTAATTAATACATTTTATCATGGGCAACAATAATTTTTCGAGAAGGAAATTCTTAGCAAGTGCAGCCACTGTAGGAGCAGCAGGAGCAATGGGAGTAGGCACTTTATCGTCGTGCAGTTCATCAGGCGTAAAAAATACCGGAAGTGGTACAACTGCAGCATGCGATTGGGTTAAAAGAGATTTAAAATTTCCTCCTCTGTTAGATACCGTTCCCGATGGTAAAATATTAAAAGCAGGTGTAATTGGCTGTGGTGGTCGTGGTTCGGGTGCTGCAATTAATTTTTTAGATGGCGGAGGAAAAACTGTAACCATTACTGCTCTTGGCGATGTTTTCGACGACCGCCTAAACAGCTTAAGAAAGAAGCTGCTAAACCATAAATCGAAAACTGAAATTGCCGATGAAAACTGCTTTATTGGTTTCGATGCTTACGAAAAAGTTCTTAATTCGGGTGTTGATCTTGTTATTTTAGCCACTCCACCCAAATTTCGTCCACAACAATTCGAAGCTGCGGTAAAAGCACGGAAACATGTTTTTATGGAAAAACCAGTAGCTGTCGATCCGGTTGGAGTTCGACAAATAATTGCAGCAGCTAAAATGGCCGATGCTGCCGGACTTAAAGTGGTTACCGGAACACAACGCCGGCATGAATTAAGCTATATTAATCTTATAAAAGAGCTAAACAACAACAACGGAATTGGTAAAATTACCGGCGCCAATGTATATTGGAACGGCGGTAAACTTTGGCATAGAAACAATAAGCCCGATTGGAGCGAAATGGAGTGGATGATTCGCAACTGGGTAAACTGGACCTGGCTCTCGGGCGACCACATTGTAGAACAGCACGTTCATAACTTAGATGTTGCCAACTGGTTTATTGGAAAACACCCGACAAAAGCGCTCGGTTTTGGCTCGCGTCAGCGCAGAGTAACCGGCGACCAATACGATAATTTCAGCATCGATTATGTTTACGACGACGGTATGCACATACACAGTATGTGCCGCCAGATTAACAGTTGTACAAATGGCGTTTACGAAATTTTTCACGGAACAAAAGCCATTGCAACTACTGTTGGTCACCGTCCGCAAATTATTGATTCGGAAGGCAATCAACTGTTTTTGGCCGAAAAAGCAGAAATCAGTCCTTACGTACAAGAACATAAAGATTTAATTACCTGCATCCGCCAGAATATTCCGTTTAACGAAGCCGAACAAACTGCACTTTCGGTAATGACCGCAATAATGGGTCGTATTTCGGCATACACCGGAAAAGAGGTAACATTTGAAGAGATGATGAACTCGGATTTGAAACTGGGCCCCGACAAGTACATTATGGGAAATATTGGTTACATAGCCAAAGCAAAAGTTCCGGTTCCGGGTACACTGGAAAGAAAAAAATAAAATTGAATCTTTGTATTTAAAAAAAGGGTTACAATCAATTCGAAATTAAAACCATTGTTCGTCTGCCGACGAA
>WGCT01000036.1 GCA_015493625.1 Draconibacterium sp.
CGCAGAAACCGTGCGGTTTTAAGCGAAATTAACACAGAGAAATGTACATATTGTCTGGTAACAGTGACGCCGTATTTAACACTATATATCTCTAATCAGAATCTTCTTTAAAAGACAAAAAAAAGCCGCTGCAAATGCAACGGCTTTTTTTATTAATAGAAAATACTTTTACTATTCTTCGTCTTTCGAGAAGTCCATAGCAGCAAATCTTTCGTACGATTTGTATCTCCATTTTGCATTCTCCTCGGCAGCTTCGAAAAGTACTTTTGCCTCTTCGGGGAATGTTTTTTTCAGAGAAGTGTAACGAACTTCGCCATTTAAGAACTCCTGGAATTTACTCCAGTCGGGTTTTTTTGAATCTAACTGGAACGGGTTTTTACCCTGCTCTTCCAACATTGGATTGTAACGGAACATCGACCAGTATCCGGCTTCTACCGCTTTTTTCTCTTCGGTTTGCGATTTTCCCATACTTGCTCTCAATCCATGATTAATACAAGGCGAGTAAGCAATAATTAACGATGGGCCCGGATAAGCTTCGGCCTCTTTCAGTGCTTTAAAATATTGCGACTGGCTGGCTCCCATTGCAACCTGTGCAACGTAAACATAACCGTACGACATCATCATTACCCCCAAATCTTTTTTACGGATTTTTTTACCCGATGCGGCAAATTTTGCAACAGCACCGGTTGGTGTAGCTTTCGACGACTGGCCTCCGGTATTTGAGTAAACCTCGGTATCCATCACCAAAACATTTATATCCTGGCCGCTTGCCAAAACGTGGTCTAAACCGCCAAAGCCGATATCGTAAGCCCATCCGTCGCCACCAAATACCCAAATCGATTTTTTAACAAGGTACTGTTTCAGGTCGGTAATTACTTTTGCATAATCGGTTGTTGAACCGGCAATTGCCTCCAAAACTTTTTTCGATGCAGCTTCCGATGCCTCGGCATTATCTTTTCCTTCAATCCATTCGGCAAACGCAGCTTTTTCTGTTTCGGTAGCACCGTTATCAATGGCGTCGGTCATTACCTCTTCTAAACGGTTGCGGAAAGCAGAAACTCCCTCAGCAAAACCAAATCCGTATTCGGCATTGTCTTCGAACAGTGAGTTTGCCCAAGCCGGCCCGTGACCTGTATTTTTACTTTTTGTATATGGAGTTGACGGAGCCGAGCCACCATAAATTGAAGAACATCCGGTTGCGTTGGCAATCATCATTCTGTCGCCATAAAGTTGTGTGGCAGTTTTAATGTATGGAGTTTCTCCACATCCTGCACAAGCTCCCGAGAATTCGAATAGTGGCTGAGCAAATTGTGAGTTTTTAACCGATTTTGTTTTATCGACAACAGTATCTTTAATCGACACATTTTTATCCATATAATCCCAACGGGCAATCTCTTCCTGCTGAGTTCCGAGTGGTTTCATTACCAGCGATTTCTCTTTCGACGGACAAACGTCGGCGCAGTTTCCACAACCGGTACAGTCGAGAACACTCACCTGAATTTTAAATTTCATCTCGCCAAATACTTTCGCCGGAGCAGCTTGTATTACGGCAGTACCATCGGGAGCGCCGGCAGCTTCCTCTTCGTCTAACAAGAACGGACGAATTGCTGCGTGCGGACAAACATAAGAACACTGATTACACTGAATACAGTTTTCGGCTTGCCACTCGGGAACGTTTACTGCAATACCACGTTTTTCGTATGCTGCGGTTCCCATTGGGAAAGTACCGTCTTCGTAACCAACAAATGTTGATACAGGAAGCGAATCGCCGCGTTGACCATTAATTACGTCAACAACATTTTTAATGTACTCCGGACGGTTGCCGTTATCTTCTTCTTCGCCTTCGAGAACAATATTTTTCCATTCGGCAGGAACTTCAACTTTTGTAACATTTTTACCACCGGCCTCAACAGCGGCGTAGTTCATGTTTACAATGTTTTCTCCTTTTTTACCATACGATTTTACAATGGCTGCTTTCATCTCTTCAACAGCTACATCGTAAGGAATTACACCGGTAATTTTAAAGAATGCCGATTGCATAATTGTATTGGTACGAGTTCCGAGTCCTAACTCTTCGCCTAATTTTGTTCCGTTAATAATGTAGAAGTTGATTTCGTTCTCGGCCATATATTTTTTCATCTTATCGGGAAGATGATTTTTAGTCTCTTCCTCGTCCCATATTGAGTTAAGCAAGAACGAACCTCCTTTTTTCAGTCCTTTTAAAACATCGTAAAGATTTAAGTATGCAGGAACGTGACATGCAACAAAATCGGGAGTAGTTACCAAATAGGTAGAACGAATCTGTTTTTCGCCAAAACGAAGGTGCGAACAGGTGAATCCGCCTGACTTCTTCGAGTCGTATTCGAAATATCCCTGACACGACTTATCGGTTGCATTACCAATAATTTTAATCGAGTTTTTATTTGCACCCACAGTACCGTCAGAGCCTAATCCGTAAAATTTAGCTTGGTACGTTCCTTTGGGAGTAATGTCAATCTCCTCTTTTAACGGAAGCGATTTAAATGTAACATCGTCGACAATACCAATGGTGAAGTCGCCTTTGGGCTCATTCATTTCAAGGTTTTCGTAAACCGACATAATTTGCGACGGCGTGGTATCTTTCGATCCCAAACCATAACGACCGCCAATTACAATAGGTGCATTCTCTTTTCCATAAAAATGAGAACGAATATCTAAGTAGAGTGGTTCGCCTGCTGCTCCCGGTTCTTTAGCCCGGTCGAGTACGGCAATGCGTTTTACCGACTTGGGAAGTGCTTCAACAAAATGTTTTGCTGAAAACGGACGGAACAAGTGTACAGCTATCAGTCCAACTTTTTTACCCTGTTCGGCTAAGTGGTCGATGGTTTCGCGAATGGTCTCGGTAACCGAGCCCATTGCAATAATAATATTTTCAGCATCGGGGTGACCGTAATAGTTAAACGGGCGGTATTTACGTCCGGTTAACTCGCTAATCTGATCCATGTAATCGGCAACAATATCAGGAACTGCATCCATAAATTTATTAGCCGACTCTTTTGCCTGGAAGAAAATATCGGGGTTTTGAGCTGTTCCACGAGTGACAGGGTTTTCGGGATTTAACGCGCGATTACGAAATTCCTGAACAGCCTCCATATCGACAAGTGGCAACATATCTTCCATCTCGATGGCTTCAATTTTCTGAACTTCGTGCGAAGTTCTAAATCCATCGAAAAAAGCAAGGAATGGAATTCTTGATTTAAGAGTAGCCAAATGGGCTACACCGGCTAAATCCATCTCTTCCTGTACCGAACCGGCTCCCAACATGGCAAATCCTGTTTGACGTGCAGCATAAATATCGCTGTGGTCGCCAAAAATAGAGAGTGCATGAGCTGCAACTGAACGTGCACTTACGTGGAAAACAGTAGGTAATAACTCGCCGGCTATTTTATACATATTCGGAATCATTAACAACAATCCCTGTGATGCCGTGTAGGTTGATGTTAATGCCCCCGACTGTAATGCACCGTGAACAGCACCCGAAGCACCGCCCTCGCTTTGCATTTCGGCCAAACGTACCGGACGGCCAAACATATTCTTTCTTCCGTTTGCAGCCCACTCATCAACATATTCGGCCATTGTTGAAGATGGGGTAATTGGGTAGATACATGCTACCTCGCTAAACATGTAACTCATATGCGCTGCCGCATAATTACCGTCGCATGTAATGAAACTCTTTTTCTTACTCATTTTTGTATTAATTTATGTATATAGTTTATAATTAATTTTCGTTCAATATAAAAATCCAAACAGCCACAAAGGTATTTTATTTCCATTGCCTGTTTCTATAACATCGGAAGCTGCATAAATGCCTTCCTCCGGTTCAATTTTTCTTCCTCCAACAATAAAGTGGTAGTTCATATCGACCAAAAAGTTGGCTTTTAACGATGTTTTTATTTTATGTTTATACCCCACCTGATTATAAAAAAAGGTTTGGCGCAAATTTAAATTACTCGTATTATTTGGTGCAATTGCATACAATAGATTTGTATTGTGCATATAAACTTTGTCCGGTTTTTTCATCTGCTCTTCGTTGCCGTTGGAATGAAGCATATGAATTAACTTTGCATTTTTCAGGTAATTGAGGTAGTTCATAACCGTGGCACGCGAAGTTTGAACAGCTGCTGCCAGCTTACTCACATTGGGCGTAAACGGTGCCTCTTCGGCAACAATATGAAGTAACTGCCTCAATTTAGAAAGGTATTTCAACTCTATTTGGTTGATATACGGAACATCGATCTCGAGTGCCAAATTAATATGTTTTAAAAGCTTATTGATATAAAAATTCGGGTCGTCGATAAAATAGGGGAAATATCCGTGTTTTAAATAGTCGCTAAAATAGGCCAGCGGACGCACTTTCGAAACAATCTCTTTCGATATTTCAACATGGTTCTCAATTATCTCTTCAAGAGTATAGTAGTTAAAGCTGTTTCCGGTTTGATGATTCAGGTATTCTCTAAACGACAAACCTTCAAGATGATTACTATCTACTACTTTCGCCAAATCGGGATTACTGTCGGCAATACGCAAAACCGGCGACGATGTAAAAACAATTTTTAAATCGGGAATTTCGGTTACACATTTTTTTAAATCGGTTGCCCAATCGGGGTATTTCTGAATTTGGTCGAGCAATAAAACTTTTCCACCTCGCTTGGCAAATTCGTCGGCAAACGAACTTATTTTACGATTGGTAAAATAGAAGTTATTTAAATTAATATAGAGCACCTCGTTCGACTGTGGAAACGACTCGCGAATATGGTCGAGAAGGAATGTAGTTTTTCCAACACCCCGAAACCCATTTATGCAAATTAGCTTTTGGCCCCAGTCGATACACTTTAAAAGCTCTCTTTTAATAGTAGGTTTAGAGCTCTTTAACAGCGACTTATGTGTATGTTGAAAATATTCCATCTAATAAAAATGTTCGCAAAAGTAATCAGTTTTACGCTTTTATTGTAATCTTTAGATTGCAAAAATAGAAATTAACTGCAATTTATAACTTATAAAAATAGCGTTTCTACGTTTTTTATGATTGATTAACATTTACAAATTAAATACAACCCGGTGAGACTGTAGAATTTTTTAAAAAACGTTTAGGGTTTGTTCGCAATATATTCAATTCATACAGTTTTTCGGGAATTGAGCGAAGCGAATTGCCCACAGGATTCCTTCAGTAAAACTCGAACTTAATAAAACCACGAATACGCAGTTTTATGAGTAATTTAAGCGAAGTTATTTTGTACACAGCGAAGCACAAATTACGCTGCAAACAATTCCTTTTTTTTGACCGATTTATTATACAATCGTTTCAAACAGAATATTCTTAAAGGAGTTTTAAAACAAAAGCAGACCAAAAACACAAACATATTTATAAATGGAAACTTACTTGCAGTATTAA
>WGCT01000037.1 GCA_015493625.1 Draconibacterium sp.
AGGATTGGAGTTTGGGGAATAAAGCATTATTTTGCTTCAACCTTCAGGCTGCCGACTTCCAGTTTTTTTTATTATGAAACACGAAAATCATCTCTCAACAAAGTCGTATTTTATCAACCGTTTTGGAAAACTTTCCACGTCGTTTATGTTTTATCAGTTGCAGGATATTGCGTGGGAACATGCAAAAATTCTGGGATTTGGATTCGATAAACTGATGGAGGAAAAGCAGTTTTGGGTGCTTTCGCGATTGCGAGTAAAAATTGCCCGCCGGCCCGATTGGGGCGAAAATTTCACACTCGAAACATGGTCGCGCGGCACAGACGGCTTTTATGGTTACCGCGATTTTAATTTTGTCGATAAAGCCGGAAATGTAATTGTTCAGGCAACCACCAGCTGGCTGGTAATTAATGTTGAAACAAAACGAATCGTTCGAATTTCGGACCTCGACAATTTTCCAAAATATGAAGAGAGTGTTTTTGGCGAAAATGCAGGAAAAGTAAAACCACCGAAATCGGAAGATGAATTAAATTTTACTCCTGTTCTTTTTACCGAAATAGATATTAATCAGCACTTTAATACCGGCCGGTATATCGAGCGAATAATTAACAGTTACAACTTTGAGTTTCACGAAAAATACGATTTGGCCGAATACGAAATTAACTTTTTAAAGGAGGGATTGCCCACCGATAAACTTGCGGTAAAAAAACAGATTATCGACAACGAAACTCATTTTTGCAGCGTAGTACGCGAAAGCGATGGTGTTGATTTAATACGGGCAAGATTGCGATGGGAGAAACGGTAATATTGCTATTCTAGTAGAGTCAAGTCAATCTTCAATTTTCTGGTAAGTCTTTCCGTTCGTCAACTGATGGATTCGGAATCTGCTCAAATAAAGGGATGCTGAAATAAATTCAGCATGACGTTCTGAAATAGTATCGTTGACTTAATACTAAATTATTCCTGTAAATATGAAATATAAATTCATATTTACAGGAATAATTACTATGTTCGTACTATGATAAAACGAATATTGGCAGAAAAGTTGATTGAATTTACGAACTATTTTCCGGTGGTCGGTGTTATTGGTCCCCGACAAGTTGGAAAAACAACACTCGTGAAAGAAAATATTCCACTGTTTAAAAAGGAATGTGTTTATCTCGATTTGGAATCTTCTGAAGATTATAACAAATTAACTGACCCCGAACTTTATTTAAGAAGTCTCGACAACAAAACAGTAATATTGGATGAGATTCAATTAAAGCCTGAAATATTTTCTGTATTACGCTCTCTTATTGACAGAAAGAGAGAAGCTGGCAGATTTATAATTTTGGGCTCTGCTTCTCCTGATTTAATTCGCGATAGTTCAGAATCGTTGGCCGGAAGAATTGTCTATTTAGAGTTACAACCTTTAAATATAAACGAATTGAAAAATCAGATAGATTTCGAAAAACTATGGTTACGAGGCGGTTTCCCAAATGCTATATTAACAACCAACGAAATTTCAATTTATTGGATGAATAGTTTTATCCGGTCGTATATTGAACGTGATTTACCTCTGCTGGGATTAAAAGCACCTGTTCGGGTAATTGAAAATCTTTGGACAATGTTGGCTCATATTAATGGTAATTTGCTTAATTATTCACAGCTTTCGAGTGGGTTAGGAGTAACTGCAAATTCAGTAAAAACATATATTCGTTTTTTCGAACAGTCGTTTTTAATACGTTTAGTAAAACCATATTTCGCAAATACAAAAAAGAGGCTTGTAAAATCTCCTAAACTATTTTTTACCGATACCGGAATTCTTCATCAATTACTTAAAATATACAATCGAGATGCTCTGTTTGGGCATCCGAACATAGGGAATTCGTGGGAAGCATTTGTGATGCAACAAATTATAAGCAACTTACCATTAACCATAGAACTATATTTTTACCGCACACAAGATAGTTCGGAAATAGATTTGGTACTAATAAAAGATGCCAAAGTAAAGGCAGCAATTGAAATTAAAAATTCGAATTCGCCAAAACTAACGAAAGGAAACACACTCGCTATCGAAACCCTACAAAGTCAATACAATTTTATTGTCACCCCGTCGTCCGATGATTATCTGATTCGGAAAAATGTGAGGGTGTGTAATATAAATGATTTTGTATTTCAGTATTTACCAAAGTTAATAACAGGTTAAACTAAGCTATTGTAGATAAACTGCTCTTTTGTAGTCCAAAAAATCGAATGGTTTGGAAAGTCAATAATCAGCGAGTTTGAGTTTGTAACTCAACCATTTTCCTCTTTGACAGACTTAGGATAGTTCGGATCACTTTAAAAAGTTGTGGAGTAGCGATGTTTTAGGCATAAATTTTAGCCACTCTGTAAATAAAGAAATCAATATCAACTACACCTCTTTGCGTAGCTCTGAAAGCTTTAAGTTTAGCATTAAAAGATTCGGCCGAAGCATTTGTACTTCTGTTGTCAAAGAAGTTTAATATCTCAGGATAATGCGAATAGAATGTTGCAGATATTGTATTAAACGATTTAAACCCGGAGTCAGTAACATCATTGAACCATTTGGCCATTTTCGTATAAGCCACGCCTTTGTCTATATTTTTTGAGAATATCATTCTTAAAGAATGGGTAAGGGAATAAGCCTGTTTTATATCCGGATAAAACTCAAAAAGCATAGCAGCCCTTTCTTTTTGTTTGTTCGTCCATTTTTCACCCGATTTGAACAATAAGTACCGGCTACGTGCAAGTAGTTGTTTTTTTGTATCACCATTACTTAAAACTTCAGGGATGTATTTTATGCCATCAGCTTTTGCATTTTCAATTGCATTGGTTTCTTCATTTATTGCATCCCAACGATGGGCAATCCGTATTTCCTGTAAAGCATCATAAGCGAGTTTTTGGACATGGAAACGGTCAATAACCCGGTTCGCTTTGGAGAAGCAACTGCGTACGATTTTACCCATAGAATTAGCCATGTCAAGAGTTACTTCTTCAACGCTGTCTCTTATCTCCTCTGGGATTTTATCTAAAACTTTTATTACCTTTTCTGCCCCTGTACCTTCAATTATTGCTACTAAAGTTCCTTTCTTTCCTTTTCCTGCCTTGTTTGTTACAATCGTATAAAGCTCTCCATTGGTTAAAGCTGTTTCATCAATACTTAGCCTGGAACCTACATTATCTGGGAAAAGAACCCAATCTTTAGCATGGTTTTTTTGCTCCCATGTTTTAAAATCGCTCAAATGTTCTTTGTACTGTTGTCCAAAATAATCGCCATTGATATAGTAGAATTTCTCTAAGCTATTCGAACTTATGGGGTATGTATCCAAGTAATCCTTTTAAAAAAGTCGCGAAACTTTTTGTGTAACGCGTTCCATTTGACACTGTATCCCAGTCTCTTTCAACTACCTTCCCGGTAGATTCTGAAAACCACCTGCGTCTTCTTATATGCAAGAATACGGCCTTGTTTCGCAAGGGAAAATCCTGGACGATAGATTCTGCATGGAAGCCTTTTGAGATAAGTTTCACCAGCTCATAACCCTCTGGCTTTATTGCTTCCTCGTCCAAGTAAACATGAACTTCCTTTTCAAATACCTCAATATTAACGATAGCGAAATATTCAAACAACTCCGCTGGTAATAGTAACTTGATTAATTCTTGATAATGCTCTTTTTGATGTGTCATAACGATATAAAATTGTAAAAAACAAAACTCGTAATTTTATTTTACTCCACAACTTTTTGAACTGAGCC
>WGCT01000038.1 GCA_015493625.1 Draconibacterium sp.
GTACTTCGGAATTATAAGAATGATATTTTTTTAATAAGGCAAATAATTAGGAGTGTGTCGTCTGTAGGTTGGCGAATATTTTAATTCATTGCCGCCACAATACAGAATATTATGAGGATTTATTTAATTGGATATATGGGAAGTGGCAAATCGCATTTGGGGCGTAACCTCTCGAAATACTTGGGGTTACAATTTGTCGACATGGACCACTACATCGAAAAGCGAAACCATAAAACCATTCCACAAATTTTTACTGAAGAGGGTGAATCCGAATTCAGGAAAAAAGAGCGAAAAGCCCTGGAAGAACTTTCGGAATTTACCAATATTGTTATTGCTACCGGAGGCGGTGCTCCCTGTTTTTTCGACAATATTGATTTGATGAACAAAACCGGAAAAACCATTTATCTGAATATCGACCCAAAAATTTTAGCCGAAAGGTTATTGAAATCGAAAACCGAACGCCCATTAATTAAAGGAAAATCGAAAACCGAATTAATCGGTTTTATTGACGACACGTTAAAACAACGCCACAGCTTTTATTCGCAGGCACAATTCCAAATTACACACCCCGACATTAATCTGGAAGAGGTAAGAAAAATGGTATCGGAAATTTAACGACTGTGTTTTAGATAAGTAGAGTGATTTAGTAAATATTGGAGTCTATCTGTTTTAAAAGAAATCGTTAAAATCGTCGTCTGTTTTCTCTTTGTCTTTGCCGTCGCAATCTAAATTTATATCGAAATGGAGTGGTTTCTTAAACTCCATATCTTCGGTAATTCCCAGCGATTTATCGGCAAGAACTTTTTTATAAAAATAGCCCCAAATTGGAAGTGCCATATTTGCACCCTGCCCGCTCGATATGGTTCTGAAATGGATACTTCTTAAATCGGCACCGGTCCAAACTCCGGCCGATAGTTTTGGCGTAACTCCAATAAACCAACCGTCGGAATGATTTTGTGTGGTGCCGGTTTTCCCAGCAATTGGCATCGTAAATTTTCCATAATTGTCGCGATAACGAAGTCTTCTTCCTGTTCCTTCGTCGACAACTGCCTGCATTAAATTCAACATTAAATATGCCGTCTGTTCATCAATTGCTTCGTGTTTCTCGGGATGAAAAGTCGCAATCACATTTCCGTGCCGATCTTCAATACGGGTAACAAAATAGGGTTTTATAAATACGCCAAGATTTGCATAGGTATTAAAAGCGCCAACCATTTCGTAAAGTGTAACATCCGAAACGCCAAGAAACATTGAGTGAACCGGGTCTATGGGGCTGTACACACCCAGCCGTTTCATTATTTCTACTACAGCACGCGGATTAAACTGTTTTAGCACCCAGGCCGAAATCCGGTTTTTCGAATTGGCCAGCCCCCATTTTAATGTTACCAGTTTCCCATCCATTTCGGGGTCAACATCGGCATCTTTAGGCTCGTAAATCGAGCCGTCGGGTTCCTGAAACTGTTGACTTACGTACGGAACTTTTGTGCACGGCGTATATCCGTTTTGCATAGCAAGCGTGTATAAAAACGGTTTCACGGTCGACCCCACCTGTCGTTTCCCGTCTTTTACCATATCGTACATAAAGTATTTATAATTGGGCCCGCCAACATATGCTTTAACTTTACCTGTTTCGGTATCCATAGCCATAAACGACGACCGGAAATAACGCAAATACCATTTTATCGAATCGAGAGGAGTCATTGTGGTATCTATTTCACCATCCCACGAAAACACAGTCATATCAACTGGCTTTTTGAAATTAGCTTTTATCTTTTCGAAACTCATTCCTTTTTTCTTTAAAACGCGGTAGCGCTCGCTTTGACGGATGGCTCTGTTCAACAAACTATTCACTTCTCCGGCACTCATATTGTTTGCAAATGGCGGATTTCTCAGGTCTTTCATACTTCCGTCGAAAAGAGGTTGCAGGTCGTATCGCAAATGTTTTTCTATTGCTTCAACAGCATAGCGTTGCATTCTGGAATCGAGTGTTGAATAAATCTTTAATCCGTCGGTATATAAATTATAATGCTCTCCGTTTGGCTTTACATTTTTATTACACCACCCAAAAAGCGGATTATTTTTCCACTCTTCGCTATCCTCAATAAATTTTTGCCCTTGCCACGATGCATAATTTTTTCGTTCGGGCTTTTTTGCCGTTAGCGTTAAACGCAAATACTCCCTGAAATAGGGAGCCGGCCCAAGTTTATAATCAACTTTCTTGTAATTTAAATCGAGAGGAAGTTGTTTTACCGAATCGCAAACTTCTTTTGAAATGAAATTGTATTTTTCCATTTGGTCGAGCACAACGTTTCGACGTTGTAAAACCAGTTCGGGGCGGCGCACAGGATTATACAACGACGAGTTTTTTGCCATACCAACCAACATTGCCGACTGGTGAAGCTGAAGCGAGTCGGGTGAGATATTAAAATATACATTGGCTGCCGATTTAATTCCAACGGCATTATTCAGATAGTCGTATTTATTGAGGTACATTAAAATAATCTCCTCTTTGGTGTAGCTGCGTTCAAGTTTTACTGCAATTACCCACTCTTTAAATTTTCGTAAAACCAACTCTATTTTATTCGAAAAACGGTCGCGCGGGAAGAGCATCTTTGCCAACTGCTGACTCAACGTACTTCCTCCACCACTACTCGAGTTGCCGGTAACAATTCCTTTTGCCACCCGTATCAATCCACGTAAATCAATTCCCGAATGAGAATAAAAACGAACATCTTCGGTGGCAACAAGTGCATTTATTAAATGAGGTGGTATATCTTTAAAATCAACATAGGTACGGTTTTCATGAATAAAATATTTATCCAAAACTTTTCCGTCTTCCGAATATATTTCCGATGCCAATATATTTCTTGGGTTTTCAAGTTCCTCAAAACTTGGCATAAAACCCAGTTTCCCGTTTGCAATTAAATAGAAAAACAGAAAGCCTCCTGCAATAAACAGCAGTACAACCGACCAAAACCAAATAATATACTTTTTGAAATTTGTTTTATTCTCTGCCATGAAATAAATTGATTTAATTATCGCCGCAAATATACTTAATTCAGATAGGTTTTTTGGAATTGAATAAAGCGAAATAACAAATATGCAGCATAATAAGAAGATTCGGCGAAGTTATTTTTATTCTCAGTAGAGCTGAAAACTGGCAGTACCAAGTTATACCAATGGTTTTCGATGAAGTTGTGGACAAAAAACAAGCTTAATTCCGATGTATGTTGGAACCAAAATCCATCTGAATTGAGTATAATTCAAATATGGACGACTTTGATTCCCATTTTACTTTGAGAAGTCATAAAAGTGTTGGTTGAATCCAATTGATACCTGCCTGATATTGTGGTTTTTATCAGATTAAATTTATTTGTTAAAATGATTTGCAGTTTTGGTTTAAGAATCTGTTCAGGCGCGAAGAAAGTCTTCCCCAAAATAAAAAGAGAGGGGTTCTTTTTTTGTTTTGGATAAGTTTGATCAGTAAACTCAACAAAAACGTTGTACATTTATGCATTGTAAATTATTTAGGACATCATTGCTTAAAAAAATGAATAAGGATTATAATAAACAATTTGAAGCATATAAAAACCTCCGCAATGAGATTGACTCTTTATCTGTTAAACTTGAACGGGAGCATGCCGGGCAGATGGTTTGTGAAAAGGGTTGCGATATGTGTTGTATGGATTACAGTATTTTCCCGGTCGAGTTTTATTCAATAGTAAACGATATAAAACGCGAAGGAGTGAATCCTAAAATATCGGTTACGCAAAATAAAAATGAATGTATCTTCCTAAATAATCATGCTTGTACTATTTACGAGCAACGACCGGTTATTTGCCGTACACATGGGTTGCCCCTGCTTTTTATGAATGAAAACAGCGAGTGGGAGCTTTCGGCTTGTGAACTTAACTTTACTGAATTCGATTTCGGTAATTTTACTTTCGAAAATACATATCCGCAAGATAAATTCAATAGTAAACTCTTTTTGTTAAACAAAGAATTTATTGCTGCATTTACAATAAAGAAGTTTTCTGAATTTGATTTGATTCCGATAAGGGAACTAATAACAGAGTTTTAAATCCTATTTATTCACCGATAATTTTAAAAATATGAAACGTACAATTTTTTTTCTAATGGCGATTTTTCTCTTTTTGAGAGTTGATGCACAGTCGCACAAAAAGCTTACTGATAATTCAAATAAACTTGCTGTTCTCTGGAC
>WGCT01000039.1 GCA_015493625.1 Draconibacterium sp.
CCATACATCCCATAGCATCCCAACGCTGGTCGTCGGTAAGAATAAAGATAATATTTGGACGTACTTCCTCTTTTCTTTTGCAGCCGTTAAACAAAAAAATAATTACTACAAATCCCATTAATACATTTCGCAAATTACTAAGCATTTCTCTCTTTTTTAAAATGAATTTATTATTATTTCTAACCTACTTACTCCTTTATTAATCCAATTTCGTTAAAATAGAGGTTGACCGTTTCTCCTTTCACACACCTTGCCACATTCTCCCACCATACCATTTATTGTTGTGTCTATCGATTAAGAGAGGCAAGACGAACAATTAAATTAATCAACTTCCTTTTTAATAAAATCCAAATTACCGCACCTCAAACGGGTATTTAAATTGGTACCTCCCCGAGCCAATTTTTAGTGTTAAGTTATTATCGTTTTGAGTAGCTTTTGATTTTAACCCATCGCTTATTTTTTCTGAATTAATATCTAAACTCCCCACGTAAGCACCGGGTAGAGTTACGGTTGCCGTAGTATTTGCGGGCACCTCGACAGTATAGATAAACTCACCGTTTTTGTCTATTTTCCATGCCGATTTTATTTCGCCATACATCGACTTAAAAGTTGCAGAAACACTATCAAGTCCCCCGCCCGAATGCGGGCTCAGCAAAATATGTTTATAACCCGGGGTTTCAACATCGATATTAATTCCGGCCACATAACTGTAGAGCCACTCGCCAATTGCGCCGTAAGCGTAGTGGTTAAAACTGTTCATTCCAACTGCTTGAAATGTTCCGTCGGGTTTTTGTCCGTCCCAGCGCTCCCAAATTGTTGTTGCGCCCTGCGTTACGGGATACAACCACGAAGGATACTCTTTACGGTTGAGCAACATAAAAGCCAGGTCGTCGCGACCAACTGCCGAAAGTGTTTTACAAAGCAGCGGAGTTCCCAAAAATCCGGTTGTAAGGTGTTTAAATTTTGTAACATCGTCGGTAAAATATTTCGCTGCTTTCTCTACCAAATTATCGGGAAGCAGTCCGAATGCAAGAGCAAGTGCATAAGCCGTTTGCGTATTCGAAACCAAACGTCCGTTCGATGTTACAAACTCATCAACAAAAGCATCTTTCACTTTTTTTGCCAATTCGTTGTATTTAATTGCATCTTGCTGTTTGCCTATAATTGCGGCAATTTTACTTGCCAGGGTTGTGGTGTAGTAAAAATATGCGGTTGCAATTAAATCTTTATCGGTTGTTGCTCCCTGGTAATCGGAGCGTGTGGAAGCAAAAGCCAGCCAGTCGCCAAAATGTGGGTCGCCGGTCCAGAGATAATCATTGCCGGCACGATTGGCCATGTATCCTACCCATTTTGTTATTGCCGGATAACTTGTTTCAAGAATTCGTTTATCGCCATAAACACGGTAAACCGACCACGGAATAATTGCAACCACATCGGCCCAGCCAGTAGCACCTCCCGCACCGTTTAATACATCGGGAATTACATGCGGAATTTTCCCGTTTGGTAACTGGTCGACCACAATATCTTTTACCCATTTTGTATAAAAAGCGGCCACATCGAAATTGTATGCTGCGGTCATACTAAAAACCTGCGCATCGCCAGTCCACCCAAGACGCTCGTCGCGCTGTGGACAGTCGGTCGGAACATCGAGGAAGTTTCCTTTTTGTCCCCACTGAATGTTGTGCTGCAATTGGTTTATCAACGGTTCGGAGCAGCTAAAAGTTCCCGTCGGTTTCATGTCGGAATGAATTACAACACCTGTAACATCATCTAAATTGGGTGCCTTTTTAAGACCTTCGAACAGTACAAACCGAAATCCATGAAAAGTAAAATGAGGTTCAAAAACAACTTCTTTATTGTCTTTAAATGTATAGGTTTCAGTGGCTTTTGCCGAGCGTAAATTGGCAGTATAAAAGTTCCCCTCTCTATCGAGGACTTCGGCAAACTTTATTTTTACAACATCACCCTTTTCTCCTTTTAATTTTACGCGAACCCAACCTACCATATTTTGTCCCATATCGAAAACCATTTCGCCTTTGGGAGTAGTAATCTGTTTTATTGGTTTTATCTGTTCAATTGCTTTTACCTTATCGCCCATAGAAGCAACCAACAGCTGTTTCGAATGATTTAGAGTCTTAACCTTTTCCCAATTATCATTGTTAAAATCAGGTTTATTCCATCCTTCATTTTCGAGACGTGCATCGTACACCTCTCCATTATAAATATCCGATTCAAGAATTGGGCCAGTGCTACCTTTCCAGTTTTTATCGGTAACAACCGTTTCCGTACTTCCATCAACATAATCAATTTTCAGTTGCATTAGCAGTGCCGTTTTATCGCCATAATAAGCATGCTGCCCTCCGAATCCAATATTTCCATGATACCATCCATCGCCAACAATTGCCCCCAGAACATTCTCTTTTTTTAACATCGACGTTACATCGTAAACCTGATATTGAAGTCGTTTATTATAGCTGGTCCAACCGGGAGTAAACAACTGGTCGCTCATCTTTTCCCCATTAATATAAGCAAAGTAGAGCCCCAACGAAGTAGCATATAATCTTGCTGATTTAATTTTCTTTGAAGTGCTAAATTGTTTTCTGAAATATTGAGCCGGTTTCGAACCTTTCGTCACCTTCTCTTTTGGCAGCGTTATCCATTCAGCTGTCCAAAGCCGGGGCTCCAAAATTCCCGTCTCCCAAAAAGCGGGCTCACTCCAACGGCTTGCTTTTCCGGTTTTATTGTCCCACACCCGAACCTGCCAATACACACGCTGCATCGATTTTATTGCCGCTCCTTCGTAAGCAACATTCACCGATTTATCGCTCTCCGTTTTCCCCGAATTCCAAATTTGCTTACTCTTTTTCGATAATCCGGTAATAGAGCCAGCAACTCTTATTTCGTATGCTGTTTGCATCACATTTTCTTCATCGGACAGCAATTGCCAGCCCAAACGAGGTTTTTGCACATCGATACCAATTGGATTAACATGGTACTCGGTAACCAATTTAACAACTTGCATTTTTGCAAAAGCATTAATAGAAAATGCACCAAAAAGAAAAATCAGTGCAACGGTTTGAAGTGTAAGTTTTAAACGATTCATAATATGTGGTTTTAAGTTTATTCCATATAAAATACCTCTTCCAACTCTCCGGCAACAGGAGAGTTATCGGTGTTTGTTTCCATAATATCGGCCATGTATTTCCACCATTTTTTCATTATTTCTTTTTCGCCGAGATTCTGCGAACCAGATTTGCCCACCACCTTTTGAAAAGCAAAAAGCGTATTGGTTTCTTCATCTAAAAAAATAGAGTACTCGCTAATTCCTGCTTCTTTTAAAAGCTTTTTTAACTCCGGCCAAATATTTCTGTGGCGTTTTATGTACTCCTCTTTTTGTCCCTGATTGAGGTGCATTTTAAATGCAATTCGTTTCATGTGTTGAAAAATTATAATCAAGATACTAGAATCAAGATACAAGACAAGAAGACTAGTGCTTTAACTTAATCTTGCTTCTGTGTATGAAATCTTTTATCATGAATGTTTCATTTTATTTCTTTAAATGAGTTTATTTTCTGAAATAAAAATTAAACCTACATTGAATTACCAATACCAACTAAAACAACCGAAAACAAAATCACAGCTATTCCGGCAGTGATTGTCCACCTTGTTTTTGCTGCAACCCCTTTCCATTCTTTCCGATAAATACCCCACATATTTGCAGTAAGAATAATTGTAGACATATGTAAAATCCACGAGCTGGCACCATTACCCAGTTTACTTTCGCCCATTCCGTAAAAGAAGAACTGGAGAAACCACATTGTTCCGGCCAATGCCGAAAACAAAAGGTTTTTTGAAATGGGTGTCGATTTATTTACGAAATCGCCATACGATTTGTTCTTTAAACTGAGAATGGTTGTCCAAATTAAGTTTGTAGATAGTCCACCCCAAAGAATAACAACAAAAGTTACATTATTCTGAAACAGTGGATTATAGCCGGCTTCAACAGCAGCATTGGCCATCGGCTTGCCTGCTTCGATACCAAAATTGAAAAACGAACTTAAAATTCCAGACAAAACCGCTATTATTAAACCTTTTACCAAACTAAATTCGGCAACACTTTTTTTCTGCTCCTCTTCCGAAAGCTCTTTCTCTTTCATCATTCCGGCCTTCCCCGAAAGTCCTATTCCAACAAGACAGACAAGCACCCCCAGCAACACAAGTTGCCCGCCCGAAGTTGAGAGCATATCGGTAAACGAAACCTTGCCGGCAGTGGGAACAAAGCTATAATATACCGACGGGACAATGGCGCCAAAAGCAGCACAAAAACCAAGTACTACAGAATTCCCCAACGACATACCAAGATACCTGACTCCCAATCCGTACGACAGACCACCAACACCCCAAAGCAATCCCATTAAAAATGTAAAAAACAGAATCTGACCCGAGCTTGCCGAAATAATCTGTGCAAATCCGGGAATTGTTAAATAAGCCGCAATGGGAGGCACAATTAACCACGAGAAGAGTCCACCAACAATCCAGTAACTCTCCCACGCCCAACCTTTTACTTTGTTAAACGGCATATAAAAACTTCCCGATGCAAAACCACCAATTGAGTGATAAAGAATTCCTAAAAGTACCTGCATAAATGTTTAATTAGAGTTGTTTGCTTTTTTTGATTTTTATTACTTAGTTTAGAAAAACAAATATATACAAGCTTTTATGCGAAACCAATACATTAATTGGCACTTTATTTATACTTTTTGATACAATATGAATTCAAATTTTGTTAAATATCTTACAACAAGTGATGAGGACAAAAAATGGGGACTCTATTTAAATGTTTCGGGATCGGTAAATATATTACCAAACAATACATATCCATCGACAAACCACCCTTCGGAATATTTCTTCGACTGGGAGGAGGGGCGTGTTTTAAATGAATTTCAAATTAATTACATTACCGAAGGTGAAGGAGTTTTAGAAAATCAATATGGTAAATTTAATCTGAAAAAGGGGTCGATATTTCTCACATTTCCGGGGGTGTGGCACAGATACAAACCGCTTGCCGAAACCGGTTGGACAGAAAACTTTATCGGTTTCGATGGAGCAATTGCACGAAACATTATAACCGCCCCCACATTTTCGCCAAAAACACCGGTGTTTAATTTCGGGATAAAAG
>WGCT01000040.1 GCA_015493625.1 Draconibacterium sp.
ATATTCAAGAATTTGACTGCTGCCTCCGAAATGAGCAAAATTAATGGTTAAGTTGGGATATTTTTTTAGAACAATTTCCCAAAGTCTCGGATGATTCAGTGTGTCGGCTCTTTCTGAAATTGCTTCATTGGCATGTTTGCTGAAAAAAAGATTGTCGAATTTAATGGGGCCATTAATTTTTACAATGGCATTTTTCGATTTTACGTGCCCTTTTACATTTAAAATTGTTGAGAGACAGGCAAATCCAGCATTTGAGTTGTGAGCGGTAATTGGAATTTTATTCTCAACACAAAACTGATAGACTCCTTTTTGTTTCGGAGTTCCCATTAAAACCGGGTCGGTTGGCGAAAAGCCTGCCGGAGCATACAGTTTTATTCCCGCAAATTTTGCATTGGCACTTAATAATTTCTCTTTCAGGTTTTTTATGGTATTAATCTTCCCTTTGTATTCGCGGCGCGGATCGACACTAAAAAACGGACGCACTGTTTTGTACTTTTCCGCAATATATTCGAGGTCTTCAATTTGTTGCCCAAAGTTGGCATTGTCGAAAATCTCCACCTCTTCATCCGACTTCTTCTCAAAACTTTTATTGAACTCTTTTACCTTGTTGCGCATTGCATCGATGGCTTTTGTCAGCTTATCGTTTTTAAATTTATGTCGTGCTTTTCGTCGGATATATGGAATTATTATGGCCGACATTAACCAAAATGTAAGTTTTATGCGACGGCGGTATCGTCTGTTGTCGTGGTCTTCATCGTCGTTGTCGTCGGCATAAGTAAGGTCGAACATTAGTGGTGTAGTAATTACTTTACCTTGATAAACAGAATTTAAAACTTTAAACACATCTTCGGAAGTGTCTTTTGTAACATTGTGCAGTGTTTTGTTTATTCCGTTTAATTGATATTCAAGTTCTGCTTCAGAAATGGGCCCGTCAATCATCTCTTTTATTGTGAGTAGCGATTGAACCACATTTACTAATTTCCGAATAATAACGTCTTTGTTGAAAATGTGGCAGTGAATGTCGTAGTAGGTTTTCATCTTAATCTAATTTAATGATTTCATACAAGTTACGGAATTCGATTCGGTTTATCAATTTTATTATTTTCAATAAACTCAGGAAAGAATAGTAAGATTCGATTGCTTTTTAAGAATTACTTTGTACTTTTCGTTCTTATAAACATGATTAATAAACCGGAATGATAGAAAATAGAGAATCAACTAAATCTGTTTCGCAGAGTTCGAAAACATATATTATAATTACCGCTTTTTTTGCCCTTTTTGCTTTAGTTGGCTTTGCCTATTACGGTTTGCCTTTCTTTTTCGATTTTATGACCAATGATTTTGGGTACTCGCGTGCACAGGTAACATCGGGCAATGCAGTTGGAAAATTAGTTGTTGCTCCGCTTTTTGGTTTTTTAGCCGGTTGGATAATAGATAGGTACGGGCCGCGCCGATTAATGATGCTTGGAGCTGTTTTAATGGGAGTTGCATTTGTGGGGCTAAGTCGCTCGAGTAGTTTATGGATGTTTTATATGTTCTATGTTTTAAACGCACTGGGGTATGTTTTTGGCGGCCCACTGCCGTGTCAGGTTTTAATTTCGAAGTGGTTTACAAAAAACCGTGGAAAAGCAATGGGAATTGCCTATCTTGGAATTGGCGCAGGAGGAGCACTTGTTCCTATTATTGCAAATCATCTCGAGAGTAATTTAGGGTGGCAAAATGCCCTCTCCATATTGGGTGTACTTATTATTGTTATCGCTTTCCCGTTGGCTTTCTTTATTAAAGACTCGTCGAAATCGAAAGCTAAAATAGCGACTAAAAAAGTTGAGGTTGCGGTTCCAATGAAAGAAATTTTAAGGAATCCGTACTTTTATCTGCTTGCGTTTGGTAGCATGTGTTCAATAGGTGCAGTAGGTGGTGTTGGTCAGCATTTAAAACTCTATTTAAGCGATTTAAACTATACACAGGAACAAGCTGCCCATATTTTTTCTATTGTTTTGTTATCGAGCCTTTTTGGAAGAGTTGCTATGGGGTGGCTGTCCGATATTATTGGTCGTAAATTTGTAATGATTCTAATTTATTTAATTGTGGCAATGGCTATTACAACTTTGTTCTTGCCTCCTTTTGACGGAAGAATTTACGTGTTTGCAATTGTGTTTGGAATTGGACTTGGAGGCGATTATATGATCATTCCGTTAATGGCTGCCGACTTATTTGGCGTGCGTGCACTGGGACGAACCATGGGAATTATTTTGGTTGCCGACGGACTTGCCGAATCGTTCTTTCCGGTGCTTGTAGGTTATTTATACAACGATGCAGTAAAATACTCAATTGGTTTTGGTGTATTAATTTTTGTCGCGTTAACCGGCGTTGTGGTTATCTCGTTTTTGCCTAAAATGGGAAAATCTGCAAATGTCGATGCTGTAGTAAATCACTCTTAAATATAATCATCTAAAAATGTCACTCGAAAATGTAATATCGTTAACACAAAAACTAATTGCGTTTAACACCATTAATCCGCCGGGGAACGAAAAAGAGTCGGCAAAGTTTATTGGAAATATTTTATCGACAAACGGTTTTTATGTTGAATATGTCTCTTTTGAGAAAAATAGGTTGCACGTTCTTGCTGAAAAAGGGGTTTCGAATAACGAATTACCCGTTGTTTTGTCGGGGCATTTAGATACGGTTCCGCTGGGAGCAAACGAGTGGAGTGTTCACCCGTTTAATGGCGACATAAAAGACGGAAAGCTATTTGGACGCGGAACAACCGATATGAAAGGCGGTGTGGCAGCAATTGTGCTTGCAGCTATTCAGGCATTTAATGAAGGAAAGCCAAAAGGAGGAGTAAAGTTGGTTATTACCTCGGGAGAGGAGTTAGGGTGTCAAGGAGCGCAACAGTTGGTTGCAAGCCGTAAAAAATGGGGCGGTGCAAAAGGGTTGATAATTGCCGAACCCACAGCAAATATTCCGGCTACCGGACATAAAGGAGGGTTGTATATTAGCGTTTCTGCCACAGGAGTTACTGCTCATTCGTCGATGCCGGAGTTGGGCGATAATGCAATTTATAAAGTTGCCCGTGCCATCTCAAAAATCGAAAAATTTCAGTTTAATGCAGAGAATGATGAGTTGCTCGGTCAGCCAACAATTAATGTGGGGAGAATGAGTGGCGGAATAAATATTAACTCGGTTCCCGATTATGCTGAATTTACCATCGATGTTCGTTCAACGTCAAAAGTTAATCATTCTGAAATAATTGAGCAGCTAAAAAGAGAACTGGGCAACGAAATGAATTTTGAAATTCTTGTTGATTTAAAAGCTGTTTCAACCAACGAAAATAATCCGTTTGTCGATGTTGTTTATCGTGCCTGCAATACTAATCGAGACAGCAACGAATTTCCAAAGGCACTCCCGTATTTAACCGACGGCTCTGTTCTTCAATCTGCTTTTAAAGGTGTTCCAACAATTATTCTTGGACCCGGAGAACCCCAAATGGCACACCAAACCGATGAGTTTATTTTTATCGATAAGTTAAAACAATCAGTAGAAATTTATAAAAATATAATCTTAGAAAGAGGTTAGTTTATTTTTATTCAATTGAATTGATGAACAAGGAAATGATTGAAATACGAGAATTACAATCAGGCGATATTCCCGATGCTATGAAATTGGTTTATTCCGAGAAGTGGAATCAAACTAAAAAAGATTGGACAATTCTTATTTCAAATAAAAACAATGTTTGTTTGGCTGCCACTGTTTCGGGGAAAATTGTAGCAACAGCAACAGCTGTAAATTACATGCCCCAAGTAGCCTGGATAGGAATGGTATTGGTTGACAAACAGTTTCGGGGTAGGGGAATTAGTAAACTCCTCCTGAACGCTTTGTTTGAAAAGTTGAGGTCGTGTAAAACAATAAAGCTCGATGCAACACCGGCCGGTGAGTTTGTGTATAAAAAAATGGGTTTCGTTGCCGAGTACAGAATTTCGAGAATGGTGTGCAACTCTCTTCCTTTCGAAGTTGATATTAATTCGAGTGCTGATATTCATCAAATTACCAATGAAAATATAGACGAGATAGTTGCTTTCGACAGGGCTGTGTTTGGTGTCGGTCGTGATGAATTGATTCGAGAACTTTTTGCGAATAACCCTGAAAATAGCTGGTTAATAAGAGAAAATAGTACACTATTGGGTTTTGTTTTAGGACGAGAAGGTAATCGGTTTTATCAAATGGGGCCGCTTTCGGCAACGACTGAAAACAGCACCCGGCTGTTAATTTTAAAAGTATTAAGGGATTTATCCGGAAAACCGGTTGTTGTTGATATTCCCGATGAAAAAACGGAATTATGTGAGTGGCTTATTTCTGTTGGATTCGAAAAACGACGCTATTTTACAAGGATGTTTTTAAATGATAACTGTTCTCCGGGAAATATTGATTTTCAATACCTCATTTGTGGTCCCGAATTTGGATGATTTTAAGTGAATGAAAACTGCTAATAATGCCGGTTGCGATTACTTTTGCACAATCAGTTTTTTTGTCATAACGTAATGGTTGCCAGTAATTCGAATAATATAAATACCACATTTAAAATCTGCAATACTAATCTCAGTTTTACCATTAAAACTGTCTTGAGTAGTTTGCATTTTTTGCCCAAAAGAGTTAAAAATCTCAACTTGAATGGGGCGATTAATTGTGTTTTCGATATAAACCACAGAAGATGCCGGGTTGGGATAGACATTCCACAAAGAAACTGCATTACTATTAATTGATGTCAAATTCCCACAAAGTCCGGTTGTTGTATCTCCCAGCAAGGTAAACTTTTCGTGAATTGTATTTAACAATGAGTATTCATCGAATCTGTCTTGCGAAAGTTCCCAAATCATAATTCCCGATGCCTCCTTTGCAGCCAGTTCCACCTTTTTTCTGATTGTTGGTCGCCCATTGTAATAAGCATTATTCATTTTGTCGAGGTCGGCATATTTTATGTCGATATTAACAACATTCGAATATTTAAATTCGGTGACTGTGTTCCCAGAAAAATTGTATCCGTAAAACGGTACTCCAAGAGTAAGCTTATCGCTTCCAACTCCCTGGTCTTTCCAAAAGTGTAACGAGCGAAGAGCAAAATTATACGAACTGTGTTGCCCGGGGTTGTCCGGATTCCACGGGCCGGTTTCGTCGTATGCCATAATATTAATAAAGTTGTTAGCCCAAAGAACTTCTTGTGTAATCTGCGCATAACGATATGTTCCTGGCAGAGCACTTGTCATTATTTTATTGGCAGCATGCAGCGAGTCGCTAAGCGAAATAACAAAGTTTGTATATCCCGAAGTTACTGCCGACCACTCCAAGTCAACATCAACTCCGTCGAGGTTATTCTCATTTACAAACGATAATAATTTCGATATTACTTTTGGCCGGTTTGCAGGGTTGTCGATTAGATTCGACCAAATTTCTTTCTGCAATTCAGATAGTCCGCCACCACCAATAGAGATGCATATTACAATATTTGGATTTATGCTCTTTGCCCGTTCAATAATTTCAGCAAAATCGTCAATAACGAAATTTCCAACCGAGTCGGGGTTGGCAAAACAGATATTAAGATGCGTAATTTTACAATACGAAATGGACGAATTGTAATTAAACCGGTACGAAGGCAAATAGCCAACAACTCTTTTTTGTTGCGCAAAACTACTGTAGGTTAAAATGAATAAAATTAGAAATAGAAAGAACTTATACGATGTTTTATTTCCAATTTTATACTGTGTCATATTTATGAAACTGTTTTGTGTGTTCAAAAATAGATAAAAATAGAGAATCTGTTTCCGGTATTCCGTAAATTTTTAATATTAGTGTCCGGTTAATCCCAGACAATAGTAACTCGTTTTATCGTTAAATTTCAACAATACACGAGTCGGGCAACCACCCTTCGTTTCCATCAGCCAGTTTTATTTCTGTCCAAGTATTTAAACTGTCGGTTACTTCAACTTTCAGCCCTTCATAAATAAGAAACAGGTCGGTGCCTGATTTTGTAGGCGAGCTTTTTACCGTAACCCGTGGGCAAAAAACAATTGCATGGTTTCTGTTTTTTATCCTGTTTTTCTGATGGTTGGCAAACGAAAATGTAAAGCCCGATAAAATAATAAAAATCAGTCCTACCCAAAATGCAGCTCGTTTAACGCCGGCCCGGCGGCTAAAAACAAAAAGACCGAGAAAAATTAAAAAAGCAAAGAATGCCGAGATACTTATTACCGACCAAGAGTCGGCCGTGTGGCTGTTAATAACTGAGTCTTTCCAGCGTAGGAAAAACGGTTTCGGAAGTTTTTCTATCTTGGTTACCACAAACTGGTTGGCAATACTTAAATTAAAATCGATATTTTTATCGTTTGGAGCTAATATTTTTGCCCGTTCGTAGTTTAAAATGGCGTTATTTATATCGCCGGCTTTATAGTAGGCATTGCCCAAATTAAAATAGAGTTTTGCCGACTCTTTGCCCGATTTTAAAATTTCTTCGTAAGCCGAGATTGCCTCGTTGTATTTTTCGGTAGTAAAATAAGCGTTGCCTTTTTCCCAAAGTTGGGCATTGTTTTCCTGCGCAAATATCGAAACAGGAATTATAAATAATATGAATAATATAATCTTTTTCATGATGTTTAACGTTTAATCTGTTTTTCGAAACGGCTCATTGTTGCTTCAGCTTTTTTGTACAATTCGTGGCGGGCTTCGGAGCCACCTGATGGAGCAAAACGTGCAAATTCGCACTGCTCAACCACTTCAATATAGTCGTTAATTACCTCTTCCGAAACGTTTCTCTCTTTTAGTTTTGCAACGGCCGATTCGCGATTTAAATCGGCAACCGGAATGCCCAGTTTGTCGCTCAGGTAGCCGGTAAATGCTTTAAGAATCTCATCGTGGAATGCTTCGTCGTTGTTCTGTTTCATAAAGCTAATTGCAGCTTTTAACCGTTTTTTAGCCACGCTGTTTGCCTTTTTATTTCGAACCAAAGCAAGGTTGGCATTCTCTTTGGCTTTTTTACGGTAAACAATAAAAATTACCAAAAACAGAATTGCTCCAATCAGGTAGAAAAGGTAAAACGTTGTTGTGCCAAAGAGGGTGTATCCTTTTTCTTTTAAATCGGGACTACCCTGTTTTATAAATCGTATGTCTTTCCCAATTAACCGGACGTCCTCTTTTCGTAACGAACTCATTACAGTGGTCGACTGTTCTTCGGTTCCTTTTATAACGTGCAGTTTATACTCTTGTGTTGTTTTGGTTTCGTATTTTCCGGTTGCCGGATTAAAGAATGCAAACCGGATAGCCGGAATTGTATAATCTCCTTCGAACCGTGGTTGAAAAAGATATTCTATTGTTTTTGTTCCGGTAGCACCTCGGTCCGATGTTTTTACTTTTTCGGTTGAACGCGGGTCGTAAACTTCAAAGTCGGATGGCAATTTTAATTCCGGATTTTTAATTAAACGTATATTTCCTGTTCCGGTAATTTTCATTGTTAATGTTACCGCATCGTTGGTAGTAACCGACTGGCTGCTAATGTTGGAACTAACAGTGAAATTTCCAACTCCACCCATAAAATCTACCGGTTTTGGAGGCAGGTCTTTAACATTTACCGAAACAGCCGAACTTAACAGGTGTGTTTTTACTGTTCGATAACTGTTGAAAAAATCGTCGAAAAAACTACGTTGACGAACCTGTTGTTGTACAAGTAACGACATTGTAAACGGTTTAATCGTAATTTTTCCGTTCTGTTGAGGAAACAGAATTGTTTTTTTTAGAATTCCTACCTGGTAGATTTTATCGTTATAAACTTCGCGTTTAAACTGTATTTGCTGAGGTATTTTAATGTCTTGTGTATAAAACCCTTCGTAAGTGGGCAGGTTTACATCGTCGAATCCTGCAATTGGAATATTTGGATTTACATAAAGTTTTACTGTTGCAACAATCTGCTCGCCCCTGTAAACGTTCTTTTTACTTAGTACAACGCGTAAAAATATGTTGTCTTTACCCAAATCAACATTCTTGCTGCTGGGTTGGGTTTGTGTATTTCTGCTATGTTGTTGCTGTGCCGGTTGCGACTGTGTTTTTACTACTTGTATTTTTATTGAATTCGACTCGAAAATTTTTCCGTTTACCTCAATCGATGCAGGTCGTAATTCAAACGAACCCTCTTTTTTTGCACGTAAAATGTAGGTATACGAATAGCTAACTTTGCGTGTAGTATGCCCGTTTATTATGCTAATACTTGACGATTGTCCGGTACTTGGCCCCATTAAAACATCGAAATTGTCGGTAATTCCCGGTGGCAGCTGTAGGTTTGTTCCTCGTTCGTTTAACGAAAAACTTAACCGGAATTGCCGTCCCACTTCTACTGCATTTGGAGCACTCATAGAAAATTGTGTGTTTTCGGCGTGTGCAACAAATGTTATACAAATAAGAAACGTATATATTAAAACTCTTTTTATCATCTTCTTTTTTATTCTTAGTTCAACGTTTAAAGCTCGAAATTAAGTCTACAATTTTACTTTTTACGGGTAGTATTTTTACCACTCTTTTTCCACCCTTGTTCGTTTTGCTTTTGCTGCTTTCTCTTTTTTTACTTTAGCCTGAATCTTTTTTTCGTCGTTCTGCAGTGCTTGCAGCAACTGTTCTGCATCTTGTTTCGATATTTTATTTTGCGGTTTTTGTTGCTTCTGCTTTTTCTGGTCTTTTTTCTGATCTTGTTTCTGTTTGTCTTTATTTTGGTCTTGCTTCTTTTTGTCTTGCTGGTCTTTATTTTTGTCGTTTTTGTTTTTATCCTGATTTTTCTTGTCCTGTTTGTTTTTGTCTTTGTCTTTATTTTTATCGTTTTTATTTTTTTTGTCTTTGTTGTTTTTGTTGTTC
>WGCT01000041.1 GCA_015493625.1 Draconibacterium sp.
GAGGAATATTTAGAGATGATACGGCTAAAAACGGCGGTGTTGTTGGCTTGTAGCTTAAAGGCGGGAGCACTGCTTGCCCATGCCAATACCGAAATAGCAAATCAACTTTACAACTTTGGAATAAATTTGGGAATGGCTTTTCAGTTACAGGACGATTTGCTCGATACGTTTGGCAATCAGGAAACTTTTGGAAAAAGAATTGGTGGCGATATTGTGGCTAATAAAAAAACGTACCTGCTGATTAAAGCCCTCGAAAATGCATCTGCCGCTCAAAAAGCAGAACTAACAAAGTGGATTGATAAAAAAGATTTTTCCGACGACATAAAAATCAGAACAGTAAAAAATATATACAATCAGCTAAACATTAAAGAGTTGGCACAGTTAAAAATCGATTATTATTTTCAAAAAGCATCCGAAATAATTGAAAAACTTACCATCGACAAGAACAAAACAGAACCCCTTGTTGTATTAAGTAACCAGATGCTGAAGCGTAACTTTTAGCTGCGACAAAAAGCTGTTCCAAAAAATATTTTTATTTATTGGACAAAAGCAAAACAATGCTAAATTTGTTGGGTAATAATTTTTTTGATACGAAACGGTTTTAAATCTAAATATTCATGGCTCAAAACATTGGTAAAATCATTCAGATAATTGGTCCTGTTGTCGATGTTAGTTTCGAAAACGAGGGCGGAGAACTTCCTGCAATTAACAATGCACTAGCGGTAAAACGCGAAGGGAAAGAGAATTTAATAGTAGAGTGCCAGCAACACATTGGCGAGAACACAATTAGGTGCGTAGCCATGGATGCCACCGACGGGCTACAACGTGGTATGGAAGTGGAATCGTTGGGAAGTCCTATTATAATGCCAAAAGGAGAAATTGCTCTTGGGCGTTTGCTAAATGTGGTTGGCGACTCGATTGACGGAATGGAACAACTCCCGAAAGAGGGATTGAATATTCATAACGAACCACCGAAATACGAAGATTTAACCACCGAAACAGAGGTGCTTTTTACCGGAATTAAGGTAATCGACTTGATTGAACCGTATGCCAAAGGTGGAAAAATCGGGCTGTTTGGAGGTGCCGGTGTTGGAAAAACAGTGCTTATTCAGGAGCTGATTAATAATATTGCATTGGCACACAGCGGGCTTTCGGTTTTTGCCGGAGTGGGAGAACGTACGCGTGAGGGAAACGACCTTTTGCGCGAAATGATTGAAGCCAATATTGTTGATTATGGCGAAGAGTTTAAAAAGTCGATTGAGAGCGGTGGCTGGGATTTATCGAAAGTTGATAAAAACAAACTAAAAGATTCGAAACTGGCAATGGTTTTCGGGCAGATGAATGAACCTCCGGGTGCTCGTGCCCGTGTTGCACTTTCGGGATTAACAATTGCCGAGAGTTTGCGCGACGGCGACGGCTCGTCGGACAGTGGCCGCGATATTTTATTCTTTGTCGATAATATTTTCCGTTTTACACAAGCAGGCTCCGAGGTGTCGGCACTTTTAGGACGGATGCCGTCGGCAGTAGGTTACCAACCAACGCTGGCTACCGAAATGGGTGTTATGCAAGAGCGGATTACATCAACAAAAAGAGGTTCAATTACTTCGGTTCAAGCCGTTTATGTACCCGCCGACGATTTAACCGACCCCGCACCGGCAACAACATTTGCTCACCTCGACGCAACTACCGTGTTGAGCCGTAAAATTTCGGAACTCGGAATTTATCCGGCAGTCGACCCGCTCGACTCTACATCGCGGATTTTAACTCCCGAAATTGTTGGCGAAGAGCATTACAGCTGTGCACAAGATGTAATTATGTTGCTGCAGCGCTACACCGAGTTGCAAGATATTATTGCCATTCTAGGAATGGACGAACTTTCGGAAGAAGATAAACTGGTTGTTCACCGCGCACGCCGGGTTCAGCGTTTCCTCTCGCAACCTTTCTTTGTCGCTACTCAGTTTACCGGTCTCGAAGGAAAACTGGTTTCGATTGAGGATACAATTAAAGGTTTTAGAATGATTATGAACGGCGAAGTTGACCAATATCCTGAAGCTGCATTTAACCTCGTTGGCACTATTGAAGAGGCAATTGAAAAAGGTGAAAAAATGTTGTCCGAAAACTAATTCAAAGCAAAGAATCCAATGTATCTGGAAATAATTACACCCGATAAAAAAATATTTGAAGGCGAAGTAAACCTTATTAAAGTGCCTGGCAGCAAAGGCGATTTCGAGATTCTGAAAAATCACGCTCCCATTATTTCAATACTTGAAAAGGGAACAATAAAAGTGAAAGATTCGAATAATAAAGAGCACTTTTTTGAAGTTGACGGTGGTGTAGTAGAAAATAAAGCGAACAAAATAATTGTTCTGGTTGAAGCAGTATAAAAAAGAAGAGCTTAAAATATTCCCTGAAAGTTTACGTTTTCGGGGATTTTAATTTCAATGTGAAAGTAAAATTTCTTGTCATACGGTTTAGCTCTATTGGCGATATTGTTTTAACGTCGCCGGTGGTACGTATTCTGAAAAATCAGATTGAAGATGCCGAAATTCATTTTGTTACCAAACGTAAATACGAAACACTTTTAAAGTCGAACCCAAACATCGAAAAAGTACACGTCTTCGATTATATTCTGGGTGAAATCTTCCAGCAGTTAAAAGACGAGAAGTTCGATTACATCATCGACCTTCATAATAATTTCAGAAGCGGGCGAATAAAAAGAAGGGTAAAAGCACCATCTTACACGGTAAATAAACTGAACTTCCAAAAAATGCTTTTAATCCGGTTTAAAATAAACCACCTTCCTAAAAAACACATTGTCGACCGCTATTTAGAAACTATTTCGTTTTTAAATATAAAAAATGATGGGAAAGGGCTGGACTATTTTATTCCTGAAA
>WGCT01000042.1 GCA_015493625.1 Draconibacterium sp.
AATTATGTAAAATACTAAGACACAAAAAGGTTTAGAAGCCCATCCCAATAAATATCGGGATAAGATTCTAAACCATAAAACCTTTTAAAAAGGTCTAAATGCGTTATTTAACTTCAACTTCGGCTCCGGCTTCTTCCAACTGGCTCTTAAGAGCTTCAGCTTCGTCTTTAGAAACTTTTTCTTTAATTGCTTTAGGAGCTCCATCGACAACTGCTTTGGCTTCTTTTAAGCCAAGACCAGTTAGTTCTTTAACGAGTTTAACTACTGCAAGTTTTGATTGACCTGCGGCTTTTAAAATTACGTCAAATTCGGTTTGTTCAGCAGCAGCTTCTTCGCCACCGCCAGCGGCTGGACCTGCAACTGCTACTGCAGCAGCAGCTGGCTCAATGCCATATTCGTCTTTCAGAATTCCAGCTAATTCGTTAACCTCTTTAACAGTCAAGTTTACCAACTCTTCTGCAAGCTGTTTTAAATCTGCCATTTTATTACTTTTATTAGATTATTTCAAAAAAAATTATTCTTTCTCTTTCAGTGTATCAAGAACACCGTGAATTGTATTACCACCTGATTTTAACTGCGAAAGCAGTGTATTCATTGGTGATTGTAACAGAGCAACAACATCTGCAATAAGTTCGTTTTTCGACTTAACGGCAACCAGAATATCCAGTTGGTCGGCTCCCATGTAAATTGATTCTTCAACATAAGCGGCCTTTAAAACAGGCTTTTTGTGCTTTTTGCTAAAGTCTTTAATCAATTTAGCAGGAACACTTCCGTTTTCGGTAAACATTACCGATGTGTTTCCCTTTAGTGCATCGTAAAGCTCTTCGGCATTCTTTTCAGAACTTTCGAGTGCTTTACGTAATAGAGTATTCTTAACAACAACCAGTTTTACCTCTTGTTTAAAACATAGTCTGCGTAAATCGCTGGTATCTTCAGCGTTTAACCCACTAATGTCGGCAAGGTAAAAATGACTGTATGAATCAATTTGTTCTTGTAAATTATTTATAATAACTTTTTTATCTGAACTTTTCATAATTCCTCATTTTTAGTCTATAAACGACTTGGGTTCAACTTCAATACCAGGGCTCATAGTACTAGAGATGTATACGCTTTTTACATAGGTTCCTTTAGCTGCTGAAGGTTTAAGTTTATTAATTGTATTCATAAACTCGATGGCATTTTCTTTAATTTTTTCGGCGGGGAATGAAACCTTACCGATAGATGTGTGAATAATACCAAATTTATCGACTTTAAAGTCGATTTTACCTTGTTTAACTTCGGCAATAGCTTTACCAACCTCCATTGTTACCGTACCACTTTTGGGGTTAGGCATTAAACCACGAGGGCCTAAAATTCGTCCTAACTGTCCAACTTTTCCCATTACGGGAGGCATTGTAATTATAACGTCGATATCGGTCCAGCCACCTTTTATTTTCTCGATGAATTCATCAAGACCTACATAATCTGCTCCGGCATCTTTGGCTTCCTGTTCTTTTTCAGGAGTAACCATTGCCAAAACACGTACCTCTTTTCCAGTTCCATGGGGTAACGAAACTACGCCTCTAACCATCTGGTTAGCTTTTCTCGGGTCTACTCCAAGGCTCACATCAATATCAACAGAAGCATCGAATTTGGTGAAGGTAATTTCCTTAACCAACTCAGCAGCTTCGCTAATGTTGTATAGTTTGCCCTTTTCGAGTTTCTCCAAAGAAGCTTTTTTATTTTTCGTAATTCTGCCCATCGTAAAAGATTTTTTAGTTATTGAATGGTGAAGCACCTTTAACAGTGATTCCCATACTTCTGGCAGTTCCGGCTACCATTTTCATTGCCGATTCAACAGTGAAACAGTTCAAGTCTGACATTTTGCCTTCGGCAATTTGTTTTACCTGATCCCAAGATACCGAACCTACTTTAACAACGTGAGGTTCAGGTGATCCTTTTTTCAATTTTGCTGCATCGAGCAGTTGTACAGCCACGGGTGGTTGTTTAATTATGAAATCGAATGATTTGTCTGCATAAACAGTAATAATAACGGGGAGCACCTTACCTGCCTGGTCTTGTGTCCGTCCGTTAAACTGTTTACAGAACTGCATAATATTAACCCCCTTAGCTCCTAAGGCCGGTCCTACCGGTGGTGAAGGATTAGCAGCACCACCTTTGATCTGTAATTTAATTAATCCAGCAACTTCTTTTGCCATAATAAATACTTATGCGTTACTATTCCTTTTCAACTTGCAAAAAGCTAAGTTCCAAAGGAGTTTTACGTCCAAAAATCTTCACCATTACCTGCAGCTTTTTCTTCTCCTCATTGATTTCTTCAATGGTTCCGTTAAAGCCGTTAAATGGTCCGTCGATTACTTTTACAGTTTCTCCCATAACATATGGAATGTTCATCTCTTCATCGGTTTCAGCGAGTTCATCTACTCTTCCCAAAATTCTGTTTACTTCGCTTTGCCGCATTGCAACGGGGTCTCCACCTTTGGTGTCGCCTAAGAACCCAATTACGTTTGGAAAATTCCTTAGTGTGTGTGTAACTTCACCCACTAACGCAGCCTCGATTAAAACATATCCCGGGAAAAAGTTTCTTTCCTTACTGATTTTTTTACCATTTCGGATTTGATACACTTTTTCTGTTGGAATGAGAACCTGATCTACAAAACCTTTTAAATCACCATTTGCGATTTCGTTATCGATATATTCTTTTACCTTCTTCTCCTTGCCTCCAATTGCACGAAGAACATACCATTTTTTACTATTTTCGCTCATGTTAACCTAAGGATTTTGATTAATAAAATAATCCGTAAATAAAACTCATTATGTTTCTAAAAGATAGATCCATAGCGAATATTACGAGTGATATAATAAAGGAAGCAACCATTACAACCAATGCGCTACTTTGTAGCTCTTTCCAAGTAGGCCATGTTACTTTATGTACGAGCTCATCGTACGCCTCTTGTAAATAAATTTTAAACTTCATTATAAAATGTTCCTTGTTTTGTACGGAAGGTAAGATTCGAACTTACTGTTAAAAACCACTTCCCAAAATTTAAGTTTCATCCGTAAATAGTCCCGGACTAAAAGCCCGGGACTTATTTTACTGTAATATTTCTTTTCGAAATTATTCGATAATCTCTGTGATCTGACCTGCACCAACTGTACGTCCACCTTCGCGAATTGCGAAACGAAGACCGATATTGATTGCAACAGGGTAAATCAATTCAACCTCAATTGATACGTTATCGCCAGGCATTACCATTTCGCGACCTTCAGGTAAGTGAATTTCGCCGGTTACGTCTAATGTACGCAAGTAGAACTGAGGACGGTATTTGTTATGAAATGGAGTGTGACGTCCACCTTCTTCTTTTTTCAATACGTAAACCTCTGCTTTAAATTTAGTATGAGGTGTAATTGAACCGGGAGCAGCTAAAATTTGTCCACGTTTAATCTCTTTTTTGTCAACACCACGAAGCAATAAACCTACGTTATCACCGGCTTGACCATCGTCTAAGATTTTACGGAACATTTCAACTCCTGTACAAACTGTTTTACGACCTTCTGCACCTAAACCAATCAACTGAAGTTCGTCGCCGGTATGGATAACTCCGGTTTCGATACGACCTGTAGCAACAGTTCCACGACCAGTAATTGAGAATACGTCCTCAACAGGCATCAAAAATGGCTTATCAATATCGCGGGGAGGAAGAGGAATCCAAGTGTCGCAAGCTTCCATTAACTCCATAATTTTATCTTCCCACTCTGGTTCACCGTTCATTGCACCAAGTGCAGAACCTTGAATTACAGGAGTGTTATCACCGTCGAATTCGTAGAAGTCTAACAATTCACGAATTTCCATCTCTACTAGTTCAAGAATTTCTTCGTCGTCAACCATATCCACTTTATTCATGAATACGACCAAACGAGGAACGTTTACCTGACGAGCTAAAAGGATGTGCTCGCGAGTTTGAGGCATAGGTCCGTCAGTTGCAGCAACAACGATAATTGCGCCGTCCATCTGAGCAGCACCAGTTACCATGTTTTTCACATAGTCAGCGTGACCGGGACAGTCGACGTGAGCATAGTGACGATTTGCAGTCTGATACTCAACGTGAGCTGTGTTAATAGTAATACCTCTTTCTTTTTCCTCAGGAGCGTTGTCGATTGAGTCAAATTCTTTAACTTCTGACAAACCTCTTTTTGCCAGTACCATTGTAATAGCAGCGGTTAAGGTGGTTTTACCATGGTCAACGTGGCCAATAGTACCAATGTTAACATGGTCCTTATCCCTTACAAATGTTTCTTTAGCCATAATACCAAATTTTAATTTATTATTTTTTTAAATCTAATTGAGCCGAAGACGAGAATTGAACTCGTGACCTCATCCTTACCAAGGATGCGCTCTACCCCTGAGCTACTCCGGCATTTAATACATAAAGAGACGGGAGTTAAAAGTATTTCTACTAATAACTCCAATCTCAAGTGAGCGGGAAACGGGGCTCAAACCCGCGACCCTTAGCTTGGAAGGCTAATGCTCTATCAACTGAGCTATTCCCGCATCTATTCACTTCGCAAAAATGCCGTGCAAAACTACAAAATTTCTTAAAACAACAAGCAGTTTTCTCAACTTACAATCATTTAAAGTAACATTCTTTTGATTTTAACCGAAAAATCGGGCTTCTCCAAAAACTCCCGAAACCCCTCTGTTTTACATCAAAATACTTTAAACACAGTTGTTTTCTGAACGTCCCTAAAAAGGGTTTGCAAATGTAAAAATATTATTTTAAAAAACTAAAAATAAAATACGCTATTTTAAATTTTTATTTGCTCTTAAGTTTTTCCTTGTATTTCCCCAGTTGTTTACGTATTGCATCTACCACCAAATCAGTTGCTTCTTCAAAAGTATCGGCCTGTTTTTTAGCAAACAAATGCCCGCCAGAAGGTATTGATACCTTAACTTCAGCAATTTTATTGTTTGCTGCTTCAGGCTTTAATACTTTTAGTGTTACATCGGAACTAATGATACCATCAAAGAAGGTATCGAGCTTTGTTACCTTTTTGTTAACAAAGTCTACCAATTTCTCGTCTGCATTAAAATGCACTGTACTAATTTTTACTTCCATAATTAAACTATTTTAACCCCTAGGGTGGGCTTGTTTATATATACTTTGCAGCTTTTCGAAAGTTGTATGTGTATAAACTTGCGTGGCTGCCAAATTTGAATGTCCTAATAATTCTTTTACTGCATTTAAATCTGCGCCTTTATTTAACAGATGAGTTGCATAAGTATGCCGCAATACATGCGGGCTCTTTTTTTCTAACGATGTAACTTTCGAAAGGTTGCTCTTTACAACCCGGTAAACCAATTTTTCGTAAACCGGTTCTCCTTTTTCGGTTACAAGCAGGTACGGCGTATTAACCTCTACCTTTTTGCTACGCAAATTCTTGTACAATTCGAGCAAACTATTTATGCTTTTCGGGTATGGAATAATCCTCTCCTTTTGTCGTTTCCCCAACACCTTAATTAAATACTCGTTTGTATTTATG
>WGCT01000043.1 GCA_015493625.1 Draconibacterium sp.
ATTTATTTTAATAATAGAAAGATTACAAAGAATGCGTTTGAACTATTTATTTAGTACAGGCGCTTTTTTTTAATAGAATAGCAAAATATGTTAGAAGTAAAACAAGCAAAACTCACCCTTGAAGACGGTACCGTTTTTATAGGAAAATCGTTTGGAAGTGAAACCGCAGTTGCCGGCGAAGTTGTGTTCTACACGGCAATGACAGGTTATCCTGAAAGTTTAACCGACCCGTCGTACACGGGGCAGATTTTGGTGTCGACTTACCCGATGATTGGGAATTACGGTGTGCCGGTAACCAACAAAGAGAATGGAATCCATAAATATTACGAATCGGATAAATTGCACATCTCAGGGTTAATTGTTTCCGATTACTCGTTTGAGTTTAGCCATTGGAATGCGGGGAAAAGTTTATCGGATTTATTAAAAGAGTACAATGTGCCGGGACTCTTCGATATTGATACGCGAGCCTTAACAAAAATTTTACGTGAAAAAGGTTCGATGCTTGGAAAGATAGAGTTTGGTAAGGAGATAGCGTTTTACGACCCCAATAAAGAGAATTTGGTGGCACGTGTAAGTTGCAGCAACAAAGAGGTTTATGGCGATGGCAAACATAAAGTAGTATTGATAGACTGTGGTGTAAAAAACAATATAATTCGTTGTTTGCTCGACCGGAATTCAACTGTTATTCGAGTACCTTGGGATTACGATTTTTCTGATGAGGAGTACGACGGAGTATTTATTTCGAACGGTCCCGGCGACCCGGCAATGTGTGCCCAAACCGTTGAAAATGTAAAAGATGTGGTTGAAGAGGAGACACCGATTATGGGGATTTGTCTTGGGAATCAACTTCTAGCCCGTGCAGTGGGTGCCGACACTTACAAGCTAAAATATGGTCACCGCAGCCACAACCAACCCGTTTTACTCGAGGGGTCGAACAAATGTTACATTACTTCGCAAAACCACGGTTATGCAGTAAAAACAGAAACTCTTCCCGACGATTGGGAGCCACTTTTTACAAACGTGAACGATGGAACAAACGAAGGGATTAAGCATAAAACGAAACCTTTTTTCTCTACACAGTTTCATCCCGAAGCATCGAGTGGCCCAACCGATACCGAGTTTTTATTCGACGAGTTTATTAAAAGTATTGAAGACAAAAAACTATCATGATAGATAAAAAAATAAAAAAAGCAATCGTTCTGGGGTCGGGAGCACTAAAAATTGGTGAAGCCGGTGAATTCGATTACTCCGGGTCGCAGGCGTTAAAAGCATTAAAAGAGGAGGGAGTTGAAACAGTTCTTATCAACCCAAATATTGCTACCATACAAACGTCGGAAGATATTGCCGACAAAGTGTACTTTCTTCCGGTTACACCCCATTTTGTTGAGGAGGTAATTAAAAAGGAGAAACCACAGGGAATTTTATTGGCCTTTGGAGGCCAGACAGCACTGAACTGTGGTGTCGCCCTGTACGAATCGGGGGCACTCGAAAAGTATAATGTTGAAGTAGTGGGAACTCCGGTACAGTCGATAATTGATACCGAAGACCGCGATATTTTTGCAAAAATGCTAGAGGAGATTGATGTTTATACTCCCAAAAGTATAGCTGCCGAGAATATGGAGGAGGCATTTGCCGCTGCAAAAGAGGTTGGGTTTCCAATTATTATTAGAGCAGCATACACGCTTGGCGGTTTGGGTAGCGGTTTTTGCGAAAATGAAGCGGAGCTGAAGGAACTGGCATCGAAAGCATTTTCCTACTCTCCGCAAATTTTGGTTGAAGAATCGATTAAAGGCTGGAAAGAGGTAGAGTACGAGGTGGTGCGCGACAAATACGACAACTGCATTACCGTGTGTAATATGGAGAACTTCGACCCGCTGGGAATTCATACCGGCGAAAGTATTGTTGTTGCTCCGTCGCAAACGCTAACCAACTCCGAATACCATAAATTACGAGCTATTTCAATAAAAATAATTCGCCGTGTTGGGGTAATTGGAGAGTGCAATGTACAGTTTGCTCTCGACCCACATTCCGAAGATTACCGGGTAATTGAAGTGAATGCACGTTTGTCGCGCTCGTCGGCACTGGCATCGAAAGCAACGGGTTATCCACTGGCATTTATTGCAGCAAAACTTGGTTTGGGTTACGGTTTGCATCAACTTAAAAATACTGTTACAAAGGTAACAACTGCTGCATTTGAGCCTGCTCTCGACTACTGTGTGGTAAAAATTCCGCGTTGGGATTTGAGTAAATTTGTGGGCGTTTCGAAAAACATTGGCAGCTCGATGAAGAGTGTTGGCGAGATTATGGCAATTGGCCGTAATTTCGAAGAGGCAATTCAAAAAGGAATACGAATGGTTGGGTTGGGAATGCACGGTTTTGTTGCCAACAAAGAGGAAATCAATATTCCGGAAATTGAGAAGGAGTTGAGTAACCCAACCGACAGGAGGGTTTTTGCTATTGCCGAAGCATTTAACAAAGGATATTCGATTGATGAAATTCATGATAAAACAAAAATAGACCGCTGGTTCTTACAGAAATTGAGTAATATTTTTGAAATCCAGTCGGAGCTTCTTCAAATAAACGAATTGGATAAATTGCCAATTCCACTTTTAAGAACAGCAAAACAGACCGGGTTTTCCGATTTTCAGATTGCCCGGCTGGTATTAAAAAGCAGCAATAAAAATATTACAAACGACCTGTTAAAAGTACGCGATTTTAGAAAAGAAAATAATGTATTGCCGGTGGTTAAACAGATTGACACCCTTGCGGGAGAGTATCCTGCGCAAACCAACTATTTGTATATGACCTACAATGGTACCGAGCACGACATTGAGTTTTTCGACGATAATAAATCGGTAATTGTACTCGGCTCGGGAGCATACCGGATTGGTAGTTCGGTTGAGTTCGACTGGTGTTCGGTAAATGCCGTAAAAACAATTAAAGAGGAGAATTATCGCTCGGTGATGATAAATTACAATCCCGAAACGGTAAGTACCGATTACGATACTTGCGACCGGCTCTATTTCGATGAGCTAACTTTTGAGCGGGTGATGGATGTTGCCGACCTCGAAAATCCGAACGGCGTTGTTGTTTCAACAGGAGGGCAGATTCCGAATAACCTCGCCATGAAACTCTACGGGCAGAACATTCCGGTTTTAGGAACTTCGCCTTTGAATATCGACCGTGCCGAAGACCGCGAAAAGTTCTCGTCGCTGTTAGACGTTTTAAAAGTTGACCAACCACGTTGGGCAAGGCTCTCTACCATTAAAGAGATTCATAAATTTGTCGATTTAGTAGGTTATCCATTGTTAATTCGTCCGTCGTATGTTTTGTCGGGGGCAGCAATGAATGTGGTTTCGAACCCCGACCAGTTGGAACATTTTTTGGAGATGGCAGCCAATGTTTCGAAAGAGCATCCGGTTGTGGTTACCGAATTTATTGAACAGGCAAAAGAGATTGAAGTTGATGCAGTTGCAAACAATGGAGAAATGATTGCTTATGCAATTTCGGAACATGTTGAGTTTGCAGGAGTGCACTCGGGCGATGCAACCATTGTTTTTCCTCCGCAAAAATTATACATCGAAACCATTCGCCGGGTGAAAAAAATTGCCCGCGAAATTGCTAAAGGACTGGAAATTACCGGGCCGTTTAATATGCAGTTTCTGGCAAAAGATAACGACATTAAAGTTATTGAGTGCAACTTGCGTGCATCGCGGAGTTTCCCGTTTGTGTCGAAAGTGATGAAACTAAATTTAATTGAAATTGCCACAAAAGTAATGTTGGGAATTGATGTCCCGAAACCCGATAAATCGCTGTTTGAGTTGGATTATGTGGGGGTGAAAGCACCGCAGTTTTCTTTTGCACGGTTGCTGAATGCCGACCCGGTTTTGGGTGTCGATATGTCGTCGACCGGTGAAGTGGGTTGCATTGGCGAAAACTACTACGAGGCTATTTTAAAGTCGATGCTTTCGGTAGGATACACTTTCCCAAAAAAGAATATCCTTATTTCGTCGGGGCCTTCTCGCGGGAAAGTTGAGCTATTAACGAGTGCAAAATTGTTAAAAGAGAGAGGATACAACATTTTTGCTACCGAAGGAACAAGTCGTTTCTTGGCTGATAACGGAGTGGAGAACACAC
>WGCT01000044.1 GCA_015493625.1 Draconibacterium sp.
GTTGATATGCAAGCAGCCAACGATGCCGGAATTACGGTAACAAATATTCCGGCCTACAGTACTGCCTCGGTAGCACAAATGGTATTTTCGCATATTTTGAATTTTGTACAAAATGTATCGGTTCATGCCAACTCTGTTACTGCCGGCGACTGGGCAAAAAGTGTTGATTTTACGTATCGAAAAAAGCCACAAACCGAGTTGGCCGGGAAAACACTTGGAATAATTGGGTTCGGACAAATAGGACAAGCAGTTGCAAAAATAGGACTGGCATTTGGTATGAATATTATTTTTAATAACCGCAGCCGTAAATCTACCGGAATACAAGCAACTCAGGTTGAGCTGGAGACACTGCTTGCAGAGAGCGATTTTATAAGTATCAACTGTCCACTTACCAACGATAATATTGGTTTTATTAATCAATCAACAATCTCGAAAATGAAACCTTCGGCGTTTTTAATTAATACGGGGCGCGGACCATTGATTAACGAACACGATTTAGCCGAAGCTTTAAATACGGGAAAAATTGCCGGAGCCGGACTCGATGTACTTTCTACCGAACCACCTGCCGCCGATAACCCGCTTATAAAAGCAAGAAATTGTTTTATTACACCACACATTGCCTGGGCAACACTCGAGGCACGCACACGATTAATGAATATTGCAACCGAAAATTTAAAAGCATTTCTGAATGGAAATCCGGTGAATGTGGTTCGTTAATCTCAAAGGGTGAAAACATACTATACAACTAAATAATGGGTTAAGAAACAGAATTAGAGAAATTATTTCGACTAAATGCGAAACAATTTTCCGGTTATAGCGTTGTACGATAAATTGAGTAAAAACAGATGGTTATTAAAATTCTCCATGTTATATTGCTTGCATCGGTAAAATACATCATTACTCTTCCGTATGCAATGTTAATTGGCCTCGATTATAAGCAGGCAATAATTGCCGTTTTAATTGGCGGCATTGGCGGATTTTTGTTTTTCTTTTACCTTTCGAAATACGTTAGTCACCGTATAAATGCTTTATGGCCGGTTGTTTGCAATATTTTTCCTCCATCTTTAAAACGTAAATACAGCGCCTATTGCCAAAAGCGAGAAAACAAAAAGCACCGAAAAGTTTTTTCAAAACGCAGCCGGATGATTGCAAAAATTAAAACTACTTACGGTTTGTGGGGAATTGTTCTTGCTACTCCTTTTTTATTAACTATTCCGGTTGGTGCATTTTTGGCAAATAAATATTATTCGCACCAACGGCACATTGTTCTTTATATGATTTTATCGATTATTGGTTGGGGAGCAGTTTTGTCGGGAGTAATTTATCTGTTCCCCGGTGTATTTTTCTAAAATCACACGTTTATCGAGCCATTCATTCAGCTTTTTATTGGCTCCCCAAAAAACTAACTTCAATAAAAAAGCCGGGCCTGTAACGAACCCGACTTAGTTTTTTGCACTGTTTAATTGCTTTTTCAACTATTTCTCTTCTTCTACTTTAACTTTTAGTTGTGTTGCGTTTCCTTTTTTGCTCTTTGTTTTTTTTATGCGAATCGTTTTCCCGTCGTCGGAAATAAATTCGCCCTCTTTTTCGCCCTCTTTATAGTGCATCACTTTGCCATTTTCGAAAATCTTCACATTCCCGTCGTCGCTCGAAACTACTTTTATTGTTTTTGCCCGGCCTTTATGTTTTGCTTGCATTGGCATACAATCTCCACCCCTCATAATAATAACCTGTTCGTTTGTTTCGGGCGATTTTTCAACCGGTTTTTTCCTAACAATCGTAATCTTTTCAGTACCGTTTTTCAGCTCTTTTTTCTCGTACGAAATAATTCCGGGGTCGCTTAAATCAATAATATTTCTATGGTGGAGCATCATCATTCCATCGTCGTTAACGCCAACAACTTTAACGTTAATGTCTTTGTCGAAGTCGCTATCGTCAAGTGCTTCGAAAGAAACTACAGCCACCGAGTCGCCGTTAATTTTATACGTGTAACTGCCCGCTGAAGTATTTTCACCCGATTTCATTACAACTGTTTTCCCGTTAGCTCCCTCAATTACATCTATATCAAAATCCGAATCGCTGTTCGCCATCCACATCGTTTCGTTTCCGTTGGAAATTGTGTCGCCATTCCAAACCAAAACCGTTCCATTATCTATTACGGTGTCGAGCTCTGCTTTTTCGCCATCAATTACAGTTACAACTTTAATGTGCTTTTTATTGTTTTGCGAAACCGCATTCAACGAAAAAGCTGTTATAAAAACAAATGCGAGAATGATGTTTCCGTTCGTCGTTAAAAATCTTTTCATTTTATTCATTTTTTAAAATTAATTTCTGCCAGCAAATATAACGCACATGCAATATACAAATCCGTTAAAGGGAGGTTAAAATCTGTTAAGGAAAAGTTAAAGTTTTAAGTGGCTTTTTTTAAATCTCTATATTTGAGGCATGAACAAGAACGTTTTTACCGGATTAATAGTGCTAATGGCAATTTCTATTTTAGGAATTATTGCCGTGCAGATGATTTGGATAAGCAATGCTTTAAACGTTAAAAACGAACTGTTTAACCGCAGTGTTAACGAAGCTCTTTCGGAAACGGCAAAAAAACTCGAAGACATTCATAATTTCGGGGTGGTAAACGAAATGGCCTTTAACGACACACTATTGAGGAACCGGGATTTAAAGAACGATTCGATAAAAACCAAGGTTGAAAAAGAGCGCAGAGAGCGACATCGTCGCGAGCCGGTAAAAATTATTCGCAGCACAACGCAGAATAACGGAAATACCACAATTAGTATAACAGTTGAATCGGACACACTCGAACAGCAATCGCTAAAAACGTTTAGTTATAAAACGAGTGGCGGGCGTATGGCCGCAGCCAACCATTTTGTAATGAACGGCCAAAATGGCCACTCGGAATTTATTGTGGTTTCGAACGACACTCTTTTTTCTGATGCCGATTCGTTATATACCATTAGCATGGTTAAAATCGATTCGTTGCTCACCCGTTTCGACACGTTAAAACTTGGGCAACCCGGACTTTCGAGAAGAGCAAAGGTTAAAGCAGCCGAGTTAAAAAAAATGGCCTCACAAGTGGTTTCCGAAATTTATATGTGGGATGTGTCGGAAATCGATACAGAGCTGATTAAAAGGGTGTTGACAAAAGAGCTAAAAAACAAAAATATTCCTATTAAATACGAGTTTGGAATTCTGCGCGACTCGGTTTGGGTTTATAAACAGGGCGTTGCCGACTCAACAAGGTTACTGAATTCATCGCTTAAAATAAACCTCTACCCCAACGATATCTTTCAAAAAAACTTAAAGCTGGCAATTCTTTTTCCTGAGCGAAACAGTTTTGTGTACAGATCGTTAAATTGGCTGCTTGCCGTTTCGTTTCTCTTCTCTCTTTTTATTCTGATTGCTTTTTTGCTGAGTGTTTTCTACATTCTTAAGCAGAAAAAGATTTCAGAAATGAAATCGGATTTTATCAATAATATGACCCACGAATTTAAAACGCCCATTGCAACAATTTCGGTTGCTACCGACTCGATTGTTAACCCGAAAGTACTAACCGACCCCGAAAGAATAACCTATTTTGCAGGAATGATAAAAAAGGAGAATGCCCGAATGAACCGGCAGGTTGAAGATATTCTAACCATTGCCAGATTCGACAAAAAAGATTTTGAGTTTAATTGGGAACCCGTAGATGTACACGAGCTGATTAGCGAAACCATTAGCGGAATAAATTTACAGGTTGAAAAAAAAGCTGGGAAAATAGACATTAATTTCGACGCTAAAAACCAAACGATTACAACCGACAAAAACCACTTTTCGAATGTAATTTTTAATCTGCTCGACAATGCCATAAAATATTCAGTCGATAAGCCCGAAATTTCTGTTTCAACAAAAAACCGAAAAGATGGAATTCTGATAACAGTAGCCGACAAAGGGATTGGTATGACAAAAGCGGTGCAGACAAAAATATTCGAACGGTTTTACCGGCAGGCCGGCGGAAACATTCACAATGTAAAAGGTTTTGGGTTGGGACTGAGTTACGTAAAAGCGGTGATTGAAGCAAACAGCGGAACAATTACAGTGCAAAGCGAGACCGGAAAAGGAAGTAGTTTTATCCTGTTTTTACCTTTTGTGAAACAGTAGTATTCAAATAAAAAAACGAAAGTGAAAAACAAAAACCATATATTTCTTGTTGAAGACGACCTCAGCTTTGGTGCCGTTTTAAAATCGTATTTCGAAATTAACAACTACAACGTTACCTGGGTTGACGACGGAAAATTTGCGGTGGAACGATTTAAAAACGGCAACTATCAGATTTGTATTCTCGATGTAATGCTTCCCCATGTCGACGGGTTTACAATTGGTGCCGAAATTCGCAAAACCGACAAAGAGATTCCAATCATTTTTCTTACGGCAAAGTCGCTGAAAGAGGACATTTTAAAAGGATATAATATTGGTGCCGACGACTATATTGCCAAACCTTTCGACACCGAAGTTCTGCTCTGTAAAATTGAAGCAATTACAAAACGCTACACCGAGCAACACGAAAAAGAGGAGTCTGATTTTTCAATTGGACAATACACTTTTAATACGCAACTGCGATTTATTATGCGCAAAAACAAAAAACAAAACCTGTCGCCAAAAGAGTCGGATTTGCTAAAATTGCTTTATCAAAACAGAAATCGACTTTTACCCCGCGACACAGCACTCCGTAAAATTTGGGGCGACGAAGGTTATTTTACTGCCCGCAGCATGGATGTGTACATTACAAAACTCAGAAAATATCTGGCTGCCGACCCGGCAATTGAGATAAAAAACATTCACGGCAGCGGCTTTATTCTGGAGATAAAACCGCCCGAATAGTTAGAGTCTGATTTTTGCCGGTATTATTCATATTCCTGAATAATCACCCCGGTCATCCGTAACATTGAAGTGTGTGCATCAATAAAGTAATAAATTGCCTCCAGTTCGGCTTGCGAAGCTCGCAAGTAAAATGTCTGCACATCGCGAAAGTTAAACGAGTTAATTGCTCCCGAATCAAACTTCTCCTGCGAAATCTGAAGGTTTAGTTTTGCCGCTTTTACATTTTCGCGGGCAATTTCGAGCAGCTCTTTCCGCACGAGATAAAATTCGTACAACTTGGCAAGACTGTTTGTTAAACTGTGTTTCATATCCTCAATCTTTACCAATCCCATATCTTGGTCGATTTCGGCAATTTGCACTGCACGTTTACGATTTCCGCCGCTGTACAAGTTCCAGCTAAGTGTTAAATTACCATATAAACTTGCCGAGTTCGACCAGTTTGCACCGTTGTTTGCCGTCTTTCGGCGGGCCGTTGTTCCGGTTACTCCTCCCCGAAAATCGAGTGCCGGCGAATAATTACTTTTTGCCGCTGCAATTGCATTTTCCAGCAATCGTTGGTTTACAAACTGGTTTTGTAAACTTTTATTATTTTGAAGCATTTGCGCTTCTAAATCGGCAAACGAATACTCTTTTGGAAGGGCTTCGAAAGTTCCGGTAAGCTCGTAATCGGTTTTATTTTTAACGGCCATTAAATAGGTGAGATTTCGCATCGAATTTTTGTACGATACTTCTTGTAGCAAATACCCGGCTTTGTCGGAGAGGTATGCAGTTTGTGCCTGTAAAACATCGTAAGTAACAGCAGCACCGTATGATTTCCGGTCTTCCATTTGTTTGTAACGGTCGTCGGAAAGTGTTAAAACTTCCTGAAAAGTTGCCATTTTTTCTTTCTGCAACAACACATCGTAATAAGCAAGAATTACCGATTGAATGGTACTTTCAACCATAATTGCCGTGTTGTTTTTCGAAAGATTTTCGAGCTCCTCCAAACGCGTTTTGTTTATGCGCACCGAAAACCCGTCGAAAAGGGTCCAGCTTACATTTGCATTTCCCGAAAACCGGTTTGAATTGTAGTTTTCCTGTTCATTCAAATTCATCGAGTTATCGTCGCCAAGCGATAAATTAATGTATGGGTAGCGGCCGGCAGTTCCCCAGTTATTCTGAATTTCGGCAACCTGCTGATTTCCTTTTGCCACAATAATTCCATAGTTATTCTCGAGTGCAATTGTTACGGCATCGGCCAGCGACAGAGGTGTTTGTGCCTGCGCTGCAACACTAAATACAATTAGCAATAATATTATTTGTCTCTTCATCGTTTTTTACTTACAAGTTCTGTTTGTTTATGAATGGGAATTCGACTCTTCGCTCTTTTCCTCCGGTTCCATTTCGTCCTGAAACTTCCGTTGAGCGTGCAACCAGGCAATTTCAACGTGCTCGCGTTCAATTTTCTTACCTGTCCACAACTGGCGGATTCCTCTTCTAATGTCGTTTAAAATCATAATTAAAGCGGGGAAGAAAAGCAGAATAAACAAGGTTCCGAATGCCACACCGTAAACCAGCGAGATAGCCATTGGAATTAAAAACTGTGCCTGAAAACTCTTTTCAAGAATTAACGGGAACAGCCCCAACGATGTGGTAAGTGTTGTTAAAATAATTGGGCGCAACCTCAATTTTCCCGACTCGATAATTGCCTCTTTCACTTTCATTCCTTCTTTAATTAGCAGGTTGTATTTTTCGAGAAAAACCACAGCATCGTTAATAATAACACCGGTTAATGCAACAATTCCCCATAAACTTAAAATGGAGAGTGGTTTCCCATGAATTCCGTGCCCCCAAATTGCCCCTAAAATGGCAATCGGAATCATAATAATTATAAGTATCGGCTGCTCGAACGATTTAAAGTTAATCATCAGAATAAAAACAATAGCCAGAAATGCGAGAGGGAAAAGGATAAACAAGTCTTTCATATTTCTCTTGCTCTCTTTTTGCTGGCCCATAAATTCAACGGTAATTCCCGGGTAGTTCAATTTTAATTCGGGTATGATTTCGGCTTTAATCTGGCTGGTTATTTCGGTAACTGAGGCATCGGGGTCGGCCAAATCGGCATCAATACGCATTTCGCGTTTACTATTAAAACGCTGAATATTAACGGGGCCGCGTTTTATTTCGTAATCAACCAATTCGGTAAGCGGATAAATACCCTGTGGAGTTTGAATTCTCATTTTTTCCAACTGTCCTATTCGCTCGCGACCTTCGGCGGGGTAACGCACCCACACACGCAGTTCGTCGCGACCTTCCTGCAACCGTTGTGCCTGACCACCATAAAATGCCTGCCGCACTGTTGTTGCAATCGACGCTTCGGTAAAACCTAACATATACGCTTTGGGTTTTAATTTCAGCAATATCTCTTGCTTACCCAATGCATTTGCATTTACAACATCTTTTAACTGGGGCAGCTCGATAAGATGTGAATAGAGAAAATCGCGAGCATGTTCCAACTCCGTAATATTTCTTGAGAGCAGTGCGATAGAAACAGGCTTGCCAAAACGCATGTTCATACTACCTATTGTAAATTTTGCAGCTTCGGGAACAGGGCCTATTTTTTTTCTGATTTTTCTGATTATCTCATACGAACTGATTCCGGTTTGCTCCGAGTTTCGCGGCGAAATACTAATGCTTCCTGCATGCGAACCTCTTTCGCTACCACCAAAAGCCGAACCCAACTGAATGATACTGTTTTCGATAATTGGCAGCGTGTCGTGATGCTCTTCCATCATCTCCTTATTAACTTCCCAAACAATACTATCGAAATGTTGCAAATATTGCATGGTTTGTTTTTCGCCCGACCCCGGAGTAAATGCCAGATTAATATTAAACGAGTCGAATTCCATACGTGGAAAAAATGTGGTTTTAATAAATTGCCCGCCTATTAATCCGCCGGTTATCAACATCATAGCTGCCGGGACAGCAATTACAATGTAGCGCCATTTAACCGTTAATTTTAGCACTCTGTCGTAAGCATAGTCGCGCAACCAGCTAAAAAATTGTTCGGTATATTTTCGAATACCCCGGTCTTTTGCGTGAAGTACTCTGCGATTTAAAACGTGTTTGTTTCCAAGGTGTGCCGGCAATACAAAAAATGCTTCGAAAAGAGAGAAAGATAAACTGAGAATTACAATTACGGCCATCTCAAACATCATTTCCATTCGTCCGGTAATAAAAACAAGAGGCAAAAATGCAACAATTGTTGTTGCCACCGATGTTACTACTGCCGGTATCACTTCAATAGTTCCATCGACCGCAGCGCGCATTGGTCCTTTCCCCCGTTCAAAATGCTGAAAGATATTTTCGCCAATAACAATTCCGTCGTCAACCAAAATTCCAATTACCAGTATCATTCCGAAAAGCGACATAAGGTTAATTGTAATTCCCATTAAATTAGCCACAATAAACATGGCCAAAAACGACGATGGAATTCCCCATGCAACCCACAGCGAAAGCCGCGTACTCAGCATAAGTCCTAATACAAGAATCACCATTATTAACCCTTGTCCGCCATTCGTGTACAACAGGTCGAGCCGTTGTTTTAAAATGTCGAGAAACGAACGCTGTAAAATTAATTCTACACTACTATTTTTAGCATTAAAGTCTTTTACATATTTACGAATGTATTTATCAATTTTTTCGAGGTCTTCGGTAATCAGTTTCGAAATGGTAATGCTAACAAGGGGTTTTCCTTTTTCGATGGTTTTATTCGGGGTGTCTGAAAATTTCTTTTTCACAAGAGCAATGTCTCGTATTCTTATTACACTACCGTCGGGGTTAGCACGTAAAACAATATTACCAATTTTATTTGGGTCGGCACTGCGCGAACGTAATCGAATTAACATCTCCTCCTCCTGCGAGCGAAGTTGACCACCCGAAATATCGCGGTTATTTTGCGAAATGGCCTTTTGAAGTTCATTAAAGGTAATGTGGTAACGCAACAAATTCTCTTCGTTTGCTTCAACCGAAATTTCTAACGGCGGATATCCCGAAATTGAAATCTGGCTCACTTCTCCCGACGCAAGCAGCTCTTCCTCAATTTGCTGAGCATACTCTTTTAGCGTAAGCAAATCTACATCGCCGGTAACCAAAAGCTGCATCGCCGGCGACCTCGATCTTGTTTTTGAAACAATAGGGCGTTCGGCTGCCGTAGGAAATGCAGAAATCCCGTCGACAGCATTTTTTATCTCAATCAGTGCTTCATCAATATCATATCGAGGAAGAATTTCGATGGTAACCCGTGTACTGTTTTCCGACGAGGTTGAATTTATTTCGTATATCCCCGGAATAGCTCTAATCGCTTCTTCTATTCTCGAAGTTACCCCTTCTTCCATCTCAACCGGCGAAGCTCCGGGATAAAAAACACTAACAACAATAATTTTCGATTTCCGTTCGGGGAAAAAGGACTTTTTCATGGAGTACATGCTCAGCCCGCCAACAATTAACAGAAAAATGACTATTAGATTGGCATAAAATGGGAATCGAACAAACGTTTCAATTATCTTTTTCATGCCTTTTTCTTATCTGAATTCAAACTGTTTTTTTTCGTTGATTGCTTTTTCTCTACCTGCTGCTCTTTACCCAAAACGCCAACATTACTATTCTCTTTGGCATTAATAAGAGGTTCTACAACAATATATTCCCCCTCTTTTAGCCCATTAAAAATGAGTGTGGTTTCGTTTAGCTTTATGATATTAATTTCGCGTTTTTTAAGTTTTCCATTCTCAACAATAAAAACTTCGTTCGAGTTAAAAACTGCACTTCTCGGAATTTCCATAGCATCTTTAATTTTCTGCCCCGGAAATTCTACCAACTTGTATTCGCCGGCCAGCAGTTCGTTTTGCGGCGAGTGCTGAACTTTAACAAAAATACTCCGCATTTGTGTTCGCGCATCAATAAAATCCGATTTTCGAACCACAACGCCGGGCATCGACGATGTTTTATTCTTCGAAAAAACAACAACTTTATCGCCAATTTTAATCCATTTGCTTTGTTCAATGTTTACCGGAACTTCAACCTCAAGTTGGTCGGTACGAATCATTTTGGCAATTTGTCCGCCGGTATTTACATATCCGCCAACCTCGAAATTTACCTGTGTAAAGGTTCCGTTGAAAGGAGCATAAAGCGAGTGGCGCTTTAAATGTTTTTCGTCTTGTTTAATTCCGTAATATTCACTTAGCACATTTCTGCTGGCTAAAAATATTCTTAATTTCTCGTTTTTTATAACCGGCAATTCCGGTAAATCTTCCTCCATATTTATGGCTCTGAAAAACATTTCGTAAGCATTTAACTGCTCTGGAAAATCGACTTTAATATCGGGGAGCAATGTGGTTATAATAGTAAGGAAACGACTTTTTCGGGCTTTTAAAGCCAGTTCAACTTCGTCTTTATAAATTTCGGCAATCAGTTGCCCTTTTTTAAACGATGAACCTTTACGCAAAATAACGTCGCCTTTCTCTATTTTCCCCGACGCTTCGGCAACCAATGTTATTTCGCTACTCGAAACAACTCGTCCTTCGCGTACCACCGACGATGTTATCTCGTTATATTTTATTGGTTCTGCTTTTACATACCTTTTCATTTTCATATCGGGCATGCGCGGGGGCTCCGGTTTCATCGAAATAAACATTTCGGAAAGTGCTGCCGCCCCTCCCAACAAAACAATTAGCGCAACAACAACAAATGTAATTTTTCTCCAACTCATAGTT
>WGCT01000045.1 GCA_015493625.1 Draconibacterium sp.
CTAGTATCTTGATTTTAAATTTTAAAAAATGAAAAAAGAGTATTATTTCGATAAACATTTCACAACTATCAATTTTTCTGAAAACACTGCTCAACCGGGTGAATACGAAAACTGCACATTCGAAAACTGTAGTTTTACCGGTATCGAATTAACAGGTTTTTCATTCGACGAGTGTACATTTAATGCCTGCGACCTCAGTAATACAAAGATATTGGGAACCGCTTTTAAAGAGGCAAACTTTAATAATTGCAAATTAATAGGATTACAATTCGACCAGTGCAATCCGTTTCTTCTAAAATTCCGGTTTTCAAATTGCCAATTGAACCTGTCGTCGTTTTATAAATTAAAAATTAAAGATACTCTTTTCGAAAGTTGTAGTTTACACGAAGTTGATTTTACCAATGCCGACCTAAGTGGCTCGGTGTTTAACAATTGCGATTTAACGGGTGCAATATTCGATAGAACTAATCTCGAAAAAGCAGATTTTCGTTCGTCGGTTAATTTCTCCATCGACCCGGAAATTAACAGAATTTCGAAAGCCTGTTTCTCTGTTGAAACTGTTGGCGGTCTTTTAAATAAATACAATATCTTTATCGAATAACAACATTGAAACAACTATAAATTATGAAAAACTTATTTGGTTTTATTTTTCTGTTTTTCTTTTTAACAGGAAGTAGCAGTGCACAAAGAAAATATCGGCCGGAGCTTCTGTTTCGCGAAGACTGGAAAGAGATACCCGCCGAAATTCCGCTTTCGCAAAAACATGTAAATAATCCCTCGCTGCGTGTTCAGTTGTATGGGGCCGGGCAAGACAGCATAAAAAAAAGCCACCACAACAAACCGGCCGACGACCCGTATTACATCTGGTCGGGACTGTGCACAGGAAACTGGATGGTTACGTTAAAACATAAAACTAAAAACATCGACTTGTCGGGGTTTGCTAAAATACGGTGGCGCACGAAACAGTTCGGCTTTCGCAACCTGCATATTACACTTAAATTGGCTAATGGAACATGGCTTATTAGCGACCTGTTCGACAGTGCCTCGAAAGACTGGAGAATTAAGGAATTTAATATTCAGGATATTGTTTGGCATAAACTCGATGCTGAGAGAATTGTTGAGACCGGAGTTGCAAAAGATGCAGACATTTCGAATGTGGAAGAGATTGGATTTACCGATTTAATGCCCGGTGGAAAATCGGCCGCCTGCTCGCGTATCGACTGGATTGAAGTGTATGCAAAACCGGTAACCCGATAATGGGTTATCTCTTTTCGATAAAATAATTCATCTCACTATGGAAACGGCTTCGATTAGCATTATAAAAAAAGAGTTAAAAAACATTGCTCCCGACGAGTTACAGGCCATTGTTACGCGACTGGCAAAATACAAAAAGGAGAATAAAGAGCTGTTAAGCTACCTGCTGTTTGATGCCTGCAACGAACAGGAATACATTGAAAATGTAAAAGCTGAAATCGACGAGCAGTTTTCGAACCTGAACCGCACCAGTTTCTATCTGGCGAAAAAAACAATTCGTAAAGTTTTAAAAACCACAAACAAATACATCCGTTTTTCGGGTTCGAAAGAGACCGAAATTCAACTGCGAATCTACTTTTGCCAAAAATTAAAAACCTCAGGATTAAATTACAAAGCAAGTCGCGTTGTTTTTAATATATACATTAACCAAATAAAACGAATTAACAAAGTGCTCTCGATGTTGCACGAAGATTTGCAGTACGACTACCGCGAAGAGGTGGAGAACCTGTAAATACACTCAATCTATTTTATTTTATCTAAAATTTCAGAAAAATGAGCGACGATAAAAAAATTATTTTCTCAATGTACAAAGTGAGTAAGACCTACCCACCCAATAAAACGGTAATTAAAGATATTTCTCTCTCGTTTTTTCTTGGAGCTAAAATCGGAATTATCGGACTTAACGGCTCGGGAAAATCTACTCTGCTAAAAATTATTGCCGGACAAGATAAATCGTTTAACGGAGAGTTGGTTTTTGCACCGGGTTATTCGGTGGGGTTGCTCGAACAAGAGCCACAACTCGACGAAAACAAAACCGTTAAAGAAATTGTGCAGGAAGGTGTTCAGGATACCATTGATGTGTTGGCACGGTACGAGGAAATTAACAGTGAATTCGGGCTTCCCGAAGTTTACGAAAACCCCGACACGATGGAAAAACTAATGAACGAACAAGCGCAGCTTCAAGAAAAAATAGACCAGTTAGATGCCTGGAATCTCGACAGCAAACTGGAACGTGCTATGGACGCTCTCCAGTGCCCACCAAACGAGCAGCCGGTAAATGAACTCTCGGGAGGAGAACGACGCCGCGTTGCCCTCTGCCGTTTACTGTTGCAGGAGCCCGATATTTTACTGCTCGACGAGCCCACCAACCACCTCGATGCAGAAAGTATTCAGTGGTTAGAAATGCACCTCGCCCAATACAAAGGAACGGTAATTAGTATTACACACGACCGCTATTTTCTCGACAACGTTGCCGGTTGGATTTTAGAACTCGACCGAGGAATGGGAATTCCGTGGAAAGGGAATTATACATCGTGGCTCGAACAGAAAACAAAACGCCTGGAACAGGAAGAGAAAGGACATTCGAAACGACGAAAAACGCTGGAACGAGAACTGGAATGGGTGCGGATGGCTCCAAAAGCACGCCACGCAAAATCAAAAGCACGGCTAAATGCTTACGACAAGCTACTAAACGAAGAGGCCAATAAAAAAGAGGAAAAACTCGAAATATTTATTCCCAACGGTCCGCGTCTGGGCAACAAAGTGGTAGAGATGGAAAGTGTTTCGAAAGGATTTAACGACAAAATACTATTCGAAGAGCTTACTTTTAAACTTCCGCCGGCAGGTATTATTGGAGTAATTGGGCCAAACGGGGCAGGAAAAACAACACTCTTTAAGCTTATTATGAAACAGTTGGAAGCCGATGCCGGAAAAATAGAAATTGGCGATACCGTAAAAATTAGTTATGTAGATCAAACCCACGAATCTATCGACCCCGACAAAACGGTTTTTGAAGTAATTTCGGGTGGAACAGAAACTATTCTGTTAGGAAACAAACAGGCCAATGCTCGTGCTTATGCAGGTCGCTTTAACTTTAACGGCTCCAATCAGGAGAAAAAATGCGGAGTTCTCTCGGGCGGAGAGCGAAACCGTTTACACCTTGCTCTGGCACTAAAAGCCGAAGGCAATTTGCTGCTTTTAGACGAACCCACAAACGACATCGACGTAAATACGTTACGTGCTCTCGAAGAGGGACTGGAAGCGTTTGCAGGTTGCGCCGTAGTTATTTCGCACGACCGGTGGTTTCTCGACCGCATTGCTACACATATTCTTGCATTCGAAGGTAACTCACAGGTTTTCTTTTTCGAAGGTTCATTCTCGGAATACGAAGAAAACCGTAAAAAAAGAATGGGCAGAGAAACCCCCAAACGATTTAAATACAAGAGGTTAATAAAATAGCAGAATTCAATAGAGCAGGTGCAATTCTCAAAAAAAATGGTACATCTGTAACAATCTAAGAATGCCGTCGTCATTCATTCAGAGTTTTAAAATTTTGAATACACTTTACAAAAACATACATCAGGAGATTATCGACCGGTGCAGAGAAGGGAACAGGCAGTCGCAGTCGCAGTTGTACAAGCTATACTACAAAGCTATGTACAGTGTAAGCTTCCGAATATTGAATGACAGGATGGAAGCCGAAGATGTGATGCAGGAGGCATTTTTAAGTGCATTCAGAAATATAGAAAACTACAAAGGCGAAGTGAGTTTTGGTGCGTGGCTAAAAAGAATTGTTGTAAACCGTTCGCTCGACCAGTTAAAAAAACGAAGAATTAAGTTTGAAGAAGTAACTGAAAAAACAGCACAAATTAGCGAAAGCGAGATGGAAACAACTGCCGTAAATATTCAAACAGTTAAAGAGGCAATACAAGATTTGCCCGACGGGTACAGAGTTGTGTTAAGTCTGTTTTTAATTGAAGGCTACGACCACAAAGAGATTAGCTCGATACTGGGCATAACAAACTCGTCGTCGCGAACGCAACTGCTACGAGCGAAAAACAAATTAAGAAATAGTTTGGCCGGTAAAGAGCTTTTTTTGAACAACTAAAATGAAGGAGAATGAAGAAAAATGATAAAATAGAAGAGCTGATTTTTAACAACCGAGAGCAGTTAAATGAGTTAGAGCCGGATGAGGGACATTTCGAACGATTCGAAACGAAACTTGAAAATCTGCATAAAAAGAGACATTTCTCTTTCAATATCATTTGGAAAGTGGCTGCTGCCGCAGTTTTTATTCTACTTTTAACAAATCAGGCATATCTCTACTTCTCACCCAATTCGGAGATTTCGTTCTTTTCATCCAAAAAAACAAATTCGGTTACATTGGCATCGGTTTCGCCAAAATACAAAGAAGTGGAGTTTTATTTTACAAATGCCATTAATGTTGAACTCGAACAGTGGAACACCCTAAAAAGCAAAGGATTACTCTCGAAAGAAGAGCAAAATATGATGAACAACGAGTTAAATGAATTTGAAAACCGATACAAAGAGATTCAAAAAGACCTGGCCGCCAACCCCAACGACAAACGGGTAATTAATGCAATGCTCGAATATTACCGCGCAAAACTTAGCGTACTAAATATGATTGTAAAGAAACTGGAAGAAGTAAAACAAAAGAAAAATAATTATGAAACGAACATTTAAATTTTTAGCAACCCTGTTTTTTATTGCGATTTTATCAATTGGCACTTCGGCTTTTGCCGAAGAAAAAACAAAAGAATTTCACGAAACGTGGAAAGCAAGCAGTATCGAATCGGTTTGGATAACAAACAAATTTGGTAAAGTAAAAGTGAAAAACGACGGTGGCAACGAAATTACCATCGACGTAGTTGTTACCATTGAAGCACGCAACGAAAAACGTGCGAACGAACTACTCGACAAAATTGATGTACTGTTTAGCCGCAACGGTACCGTTTTAAAAGCGGCAACTTCAATTGAAAACGACTTTAAATGTCAACAAAAATTCAGCATCGACTATGTAGTAAATGTTTCGGAAGATAAAAATTTGAAAATATCGAATAAATATGGAAATACCATTGTAAATAAACTTACCGGAAATGGAGATTTTAACATTCAGTACGGAAACTTTACGGCCAACGAACTTTTAGGTGAAAAGACGAGAATTGCTCTGGCTTACGGAAATTCTACCATTGGGTCGGCAGCCGACTTATCGGTTCAGGTAAAATATTCGCCCATTAGTTTGGGCGATGTAAAAAACCTGCGACTTCAATCGAAATATTCCGACATTTCGGTTGACGAAGCAGTTGCAATTAAGGTAGACTCGAAATACGATAAACTTGCTTTCGATAATGTTGAGAGCGTTAGCGCAGAGACAAAATACAGCCACTTAAGAATTGCCGAACTGGCAAAAAAATTAATTATCGATGCGGGCTACGGAAGCGTTAAAGTTGATGAAATTGCAACCGGATTCGAAGAAATCTCGATAACCAACAGTTATGGACAAATTTCGTTAGGTTTTACCGGTGCAAACTACGCCGTCGATGCAAGTTGTAACTACTGCAACATCTCGTATCCCGAAAATAAATTTGCAGGCAACAAAATAAAAGAGAACAACACACGAAGTATTAAAGGAACTATTGGCAACGGTAAGGAAGGCAAAGTATATATTCGCAGCCGTTACGGCGATATAAAACTTAGAGATTAACAGGCTTTATCAGCGAATTAAGCCTCATTTATGAAGTGTTGAGTAGTATCCCACTTTATACAAGTCGAATAAAAACAAACGGGGCGATTTTCCCAACAAGTTTTTCTCGATGATTCGATGAAATGATTTGTAAAAGAAACGCAAAAAAAGTTGAGGAAAATATCTCCTGATTTTTAAATAACCGTTTAAAAAATTTACCTGCTCTGTAAATTCGGGATTGTTACCAAGCAGGTCGTGGGTAATTTTATAAAGATTTTCGAGCGCAATTTTTGTCTTATTTAAAAACGCAGAAGAGTCTTCGAGTCCGGTGTGTTCCACAGGGTTATCGATATGGAAAATTTCAATTCCATTCTTAAACAGGTCGTACCCCAGCAATGTATCTTCGTGGCCATAATTACGAATATCTTCTCGAAACCCGATTCGGTTAAAAACCTCTTTTTCAATTAAAAAGTTATTCGAAGTAATAATAAATCCTTTTTTATTGTTGCGAGTTTCTGCCGGAACGGCCTCTCGATTTGTTCCATAGAACCAACGTAAATATTTTTTCGAATCTTCGGGAGGTTCAGTTTTATAGGCGGTTCCACCACACAAAACCCGGTTGGTTTTAGTACTCGTTAAATAGTTCTCCAAATATCCATCGGTTACAATTTCCGAATCGGCATCGATAAAAAGCAGGTATTTAAACTGCGCTTCCTTCCCCATTTTATTCCGAATGGCCGAACGCCCTATATTTTTAGCAAGCTCAATATAAACCACATTCGAGTGGTTCGAAATACTACGGTTTATGTTTTTCCACTCTGCATCAGAACCATCGTCGTAAACTCTTATTTCGAAAGCAATATCGAGTATTTGAGCCTGCTTAATTAATTGCAGAACCAATTTTTGAACGTCGAAATTAAAAACCGGAATATTTATTGACAGCATAAACTAAAATCTGTAATATAATGAAATTACGTAAAGAAAATGATTCATTATAATTCATTACAATTTTTTAAACTCTATTTTGAATAAAATATTTTATTTTTGGACTTCAAAAAAAATAACAGCAATGATTAAATATTTTCTTCCTGTCCTGATTTTTATTTCGGGGTTTACTTTTGCACAAGGGTATAAAATCGATTTAAAAATAGATTCGGCACAAAACAAACAGGTTTTTCTTGCCCATTACTACATATCGAATGTTTACATAACCGACACGGTAAACCTCGATGCAAGTGGTGCAGGAACGTTTAAAGCCGACACGTTACTGCCTCAGGGATTGTACAAAATTTATCTCGACAACAGCCACCATTTCGACTTTTTGCTTGGAGCCGACCAACAATTTACAATTGAAAACAGAGATTTTTCGCCGGCAACAATAAAAATAAAAGGCTCCACCGAATCGGAAGAATTTAATACCTACTTTAAATTTTTATCGACCCTGAAAAAAGAGGGAGCTGAACTGCAAAAGAAATTAAAAACAGCCACCGACGCCCAAAAGGAGGATATACAAAATCAACTAAACCAACTTACAAAACAGTTAAACGACTACTGGAAAAATATCGACAAAAAATATCCCGGAACATTTTTGGCAAAATTTTTAATGGCCAACTACATTTCCGAGCTCGATGAATCGACACTACCCGCCAAAATTCAACAAAACGACTCGTTGCTCTTACTTGCCCGCTTTAACTACCAACGTGAGCACTACTGGGATTATTTCGATTACACCGACGAACGCTTTTTATATACACCGCTCTTAAAACCCAAGATGGAAACCTGGTTTAAAAAAGTGCTTTATCAGCAATACGACTCGGTAAAACCCTATGTTTTTAATTTTATTGAAGACGTACGACCCAACAAACGACTTTTTCAGTTTGCTGCTTCGTTTTTCTTGAACCAAAGTATTAACAGCAACATTATGGGAATGGACGCACTGTTTATCGA
>WGCT01000046.1 GCA_015493625.1 Draconibacterium sp.
AACGATAGCGAAATATTCAAACAACTCCGCTGGTAATAGTAACTTGATTAATTCTTGATAATGCTCTTTTTGATGTGTCATAACGATATAAAATTGTAAAAAACAAAACTCGTAATTTTATTTTACTCCACAACTTTTTGAACTGAGCCATAAATGGGACGGCAAATGAAAAAAAGACTGTTTTCACACAGTCTGTAAATCCCGCTGGGCTGAAGCCCGGTTTTTTTGTGCATTTACAATCCCCGGGATAAATCCCGGGGCTAAATGTAACTTGTAACACGGGTTTTAACCCGGGACTAAAATTTCCGTTTTACTTCGCCACAAGTCATCATTTTCTCGCCGTAATACGGATTTTTTATCTCTTTGTCGGCACTAATCCAAAATGCGCCTTTGTCGTTGTTTGCCATTGGACAGAACTCCAGGTAAATTGGTTTGCCGGTTTCTGTCCCAAACATATCGATGGCTTTTGTTAGCGCATCGGAGAGGATAACAAAATGGCTGCGTTTCATCTCAATCCCTTTCATTGCCACAATCCCATTCAGGTTATCTTTTATTGGTTTCAACAGTTTCATCCATTGGATGTGTGCGTCGCCTTTTAATAAACCCATGTCAACTTTTTCGAGTTCGGCAAGAACTGTTTTTGCCTCTTTTTCAACCTTTGTTTCATCGGTTGCCACAAACCCGTCTTTCATTTTCAGGTAGGAGCTAACCACATTTCCAAGTTGCTTTTTAAATTCAGCAGGAGTTTCCTTCGATAAGGAAACCGGCTTTTTCTCGCTCTTTTCCATGGCTTCCATCTCCTCGTCGGTCATTTCACTGCCGCCGTTTGTTCCCATTTTCGACATGTCGTGCGGGGTTGAGCCTGCGCCTCCACTTGGGTTCATCATACTCGGTTTTCCGGCCAACTGTGCCGAAGCGTCGATTTTAAATACGCCGTTTGTTACAATCTCCTCGCCTTCGTGCAAACCTTGCGAAACCACATAAAAGTTGCCAGTTTCAGGGCCCAACACAATTTCGCGATAGACAAACGAGGGCGCTTCCCGGTTTGGAACTTTTACGTAAACCACGGCGCGTTTTCCGGTCCAGAGAATCGATGTTTTCGGTATTAAAAGCTGGTTGGTATTTTTGGCGATATTCGATTGTAGAATTCCGTTTACAAACATTTCGGGTTTAAATTTTAGTCCGCTGTTTCTCATCTCCACACGTACTTGTGCCACGCGGGTCGATGCGTTGATAAACGGGTCGATGTAAGTAACTTTTGCCGAATAGGTTTTTCCGGGCAACGACTGAATTGTAAATTCAATTTTATCGCCTTTTTTTATCCAGGGCAAATCCGATTCGTAAGCATCGAACATAATCCAAACGCGGCTTAAATCAACCACCTCGAAAAGCGGGTTTCCTTCTTTTACATAGTCGCCAATGGCAATGTCGCGGCGGGTAACCGTTCCGGTAATGGGCGAAAGAATATCGAAATAGACACTTGGCTCACCACTGTTTTCAATTGTTTTTATCTGCTCTTCGTTTAAATCCCAAAGCTTTAATTTGCTACGTGTTGCATTATAAAACGAAGGGTTGGTATCTTTGTATTTTGCTGCTTCCAACAGTTCGCGTTGCGCGGTAATTAAGTTGGGCGAGTATATTGAGGCGAGTTTCTGCCCCTTTTCAACATGTTGTCCTGTGTAATTAATGTACAGTTTTTCAATGCGTCCACCAAAACGAGCCGTGAGTACCGATACATTCCTTTCGTCGGCTTTTACTTTTCCAAGCAGGTAAACCGATTTTTTGGGTGCTCCCTCTTTTACAATAAAAGTCTGTACCTCGGCAAGTTTCATTGCCGATTTTGTCATCTGAATTTCATTCGGGTCGGCCTCTTCACCAGAGTCTGCGGTTTCCAATGGAATTAAATCCATTCCGCAAATGGGGCAATCGCCGGGTGCATCTTTTTTTATTTGAGGATGCATCGAGCAGGTCCAGATTGTCGGGTTGGCACTTGCTTCAGCCAAATGGTCGTGTTCGTCGATAGTTACTGTTTTACTTGAGCCGAAGAATATACTTCCCAGGGCCAGTCCCACTATCAGAGCAATTGCAATAATTACAATGTCTCTTTTTCCTATTTTTAATTTTTTTGATTTCATTATTTTGTGTTTTTAAATTCCCATTAAATAGTTGATAAATGCAATTGCTGCCTGCTTGTCGGCACGGGCTTCTTCGAGCTCCAGCGAATATTTTAGTAGGCTCTTTTCCATTCGTAGAATCTCTTCGAAATTTTTCCCGTTCGATGCGTATTCGCTTTCGAGGATTTTAATTGCCCGGCTTGCAAAATCGCTTTGTTTTTCAAACAAAATAATCCGTCGGTTGGCATCGGCATATTCGCTGTAAACTTTTTCGAAGAGTGTTTCCAGCCCGTTTATCTTGTCGGCTTTTTTCTCTTCAACTGCCTGTTGCTGATAAATGGCTTCGTTTATCATTCCCGAATATTTTTTGCGATAGAGCGGAATGGTAATCCCGACTTTAATTAGCAGCGCATCTTTACCACTGTTTGTGGCAATGCCACCAGTGTTGATTGCGGTATAATCGACACCTGCAATAATATTTGGCGAGCCAAGTTTTTTGGCTGCTTGTTCCGAACTCTCGAACGATTGGCGCAGGTAATCTAAGCTTTTCAACTGATGATTGTTCTGCGTTAAACTGTCGATAACCGCCTGTTTTGTATAAATCAAATCGTCAATCCAAAGTGTCTCCGGAATTTGAATGTTACTACTTTCGTCAACATTTAACAGGTTGTTGAATTTTACGGTGTTAACAAACCATCTGTCTTTCAGCAGCGCCAAATTGTTTTCCAAATCAGCCAGTTCCATTTCAACCCTCAATTCATCGACACCCGAGGCTTTGCCAGCTTGTATTTTAATCAGTGCAAGACTCTTGAAAGATTCGAGAATACGAATGTTGTCGAGTGTAATGTCTATTCCTTTCTTTATGAAATAAAGGTCGTAATAGGCCGATTTTACTTCGAAAAATAGGTTCGATTTTGCCTCTTCGAAATCTTCGTATTTGGCTTTTGCAGCATTTACAAAAACATCTTCTTTGCTGTTTAATGTTCCGAACCAGGGGAACATTTGCGAGAGCGATATCTTTGCATGTTGCGGACCGTTTTTTGTTTCAACCGGCATGATAAAGTAGCCGATTGTTAGCTGCGGGTCGGGTAAAGTTCCCACTTGTGGGATTTTCTCCAACGTGGCATTGTACTCGTTAAATTTTGCTTTTAAAGCAGGATTGTTCCGGGCCGCTGTTATTAGGTAGTCGTTTAACTCGTTCTGAGCCGAAACTACACCGCTGAACAGCATCAATGCCACTATTATATATGTTATTTTTTTCATTATAATTTTGTTTTAAACTCCTGTCTTCTAACTTCTAACTTTTGACTTCCGCCTTCCATCTTCCGATTTCTCTTAACAATTCCTTCCTGCCACATGGAGTATAGTACCGGCACAACAAAAATGGTGAGTGTTGCGATAACCATTCCTCCAAAAATTGGGATGGCCATTGGAACCATTATGTCCGAACCTTTTCCGGTTGATGTAAGAACCGGCAGCAGTGCAATAATTGTTGTTGCCGTGGTCATAATTGCCGGGCGTACCCGCTTTTGTCCTGCCTCTAAAATATTGGCCCGTACCTCGGCAACCGTTTTCGGAGCACGCTCGTCGAAAATTTGCTGGATGTAGGTGCTGATTAAAACACCGTCGTCGGTAGCAATTCCGAAGAGGGCGATAAAACCGACCCAGACCGCCACACTGAGATTTATGGTACCAATTTGAAACAGGTTTTGCAAGTGTATGTCGCCAACGTTAAAATTCAGGAACCAGGGCTGGCCATAAAGCCAGAGCATGATAAATCCGCCCGAGAAAGCGACTATAATTCCTGAGAAAATGAGCGAAGCTCCCGTTACCGAACGGAACTGGAAATAGAGAATCAGAAAGATAACAAGAAGCGCAATGGGAATTACCACCATCAGGCGTTTTGTTGCCCTGATTTGGTTTTCGTAATTTCCGGTGAATTTGAAATTAACTCCTGCCGGAATTACCAACGTACCATCTTCTATTTTGCTATTTAAATATTTCTGTGCATTTTCCACCACATCAACTTCGGCGTAGCCATCTTTTTTATCGAAAATAACATAACCAACGAGGAACGTATTTTCACTTTTTATAAGCTGTGCACCGCGAGTATATTCTATTGTTGCCAGTTCGTTCAGCGGAACCTGCGCTCCCGACGGTGTGGAAATCAACAGTTTATTCAGGTCTTCGGGATTGTCTCTGAACTCGCGTGCATAACGTACCCTGATTGGGTAGCGTTCTCTGCCTTCAACGGTCGAAGAGAGTGGCATTCCGCCAACAGCCGAACTTATGTACTCCTGAAAATCTTTAATCGTTAACCCGTAACGGGCGATGGCTTCGCGGTTGATGTGAATTTCCATGTAAGGTTTTCCCACCACACGGTCGGCAAAAACCGACATTTTAGAAACGCCGTCAACCTCTTTTAAGAGTGTTTCTATATTCAACCCTACTTTTTCGATGCTCTCCAAATCGGGACCAAAAACTTTTATTCCCATGGGAGCACGCATTCCGGTTGCCAACATCACCAAACGGGTTTGAATGGGTTGCAACTTGGGTGCCGATGTTAACCCCGGAATAGATGCGTTGGCAATAATTTCGGACCAAATATCGTCGGGCGATTTAATTTTATCGCGCCACTGACGGAAATATTCACCGTCTTCGTCGGGTGTTAACTGCTCTTTTTCAATTACAATAAAACCATCTTTTGGATTGTAGGTTGTACCGTCTTTCAAAATAAAAGCTCCATCGTCGTCCACTTTAAAGCGCATTCGGTGACCTTTTTCGTTCAGAATATATTCCGATTTGTAGTTGATAACATTTTCGAACATTGAAATTGGCGCCGGGTCGAGGGCTGAATTTACGCGCCCCCATTTTCCAACCACGTTGTCAACTTCGGGAATCGAATTTACTTTTTTGTCTAACAACTTAATCACTTCGAGGTTCTCTTCAACACCCGAGTGCGGCATGGTTGTGGGCATCAGCAGAAACGAACCTTCGTCTAACGATGGCATGAACTCTTTGCCAATGCCGGGAAATGTTTTATTTACCGATTGCCAGGTTTCAGTCTCGGTAATGAATTTTGGCAAGAAGCCAAAAACTTTTTCCGAACCTTGCCAGGCGGTAATTCCAAAGAGAATTACAAAAATAGGAAGCGATAAAAATGCCCATTTGTTGTTTAGTGCCCACGATAATATTCGTGGATAGACATAAATAATGGAACTGAGCAGCAGCAGGACAAACCCGATGACAAATATTACAAACAGAAAGTTGACAAACTCGCTGTATTGTGCGCCCAGCGGCATCCACTCCTGCGAGAGGAATTTCATAACCACAATTAATATGATGGCAATATTTATGTAGTTTACAAATTTTGCTTTTCCCTCTTTCCAGAGGTAAGCGAAGAAATTATTTGCAGCGAGGAGAACAACGGCAATCCCGATAAAATAATTACCGAAAACCATGAGTAAAATACCTGCAACTGCAAGAACGATATTCGAACCTTGTCTTATTTTTTTGCTGTTCACCCGAATGGAGAAAATAATGTGTGCCAGTGCCGGAATAATTACCAGTCCAACAATCAATGCGGCAAGCATCACAAAAGTTTTGGTGAAAGCCAGCGGCCTGAACAGTTTTCCTTCGGCAGCCTGCATGGCAAAAACGGGCATAAAACTAATTACCGTGGTTGCGATGGCTGTTAACACTGCCGGTGCAACTTCTATGGTGGCATTGTAAATTACGTTCATTAATGCCGTGCCTTTTGCATTTTTATTTTCGGGTAGCGAGGTGTGCCGGATGATGTTCTCCGTGAAAACCACCCCCACATCGACCATCACTCCAATTGCGATGGCGATTCCCGAAAGGGCAACAATGTTGGCATCCACTCCAAATTTGCGCATGGCAACAAACGTGATTAAAACACCAATGGGCAGCAGGCTCGAAATAAGAAACGACGCCCGCAGGTTAAAAACCAAAATCAACACAACAATTATACTGATGAGAATTTCTAACGAGAGTGCCTCTTCGAGCGTTCCTAATGTCTCGTGAATTAATCCCGAGCGGTCGTAAAACGGAACGATTGTAACTTTTGAGACTGTTCCGTCGGCCAGTGTTTTGGATGGTAACCCGTGTGCAATCTCTTTAATTTTAGCTTTTACATTGTTTATAACTTCCAGTGGGTTGGCTCCGTAGCGGGCAACCACAACTCCACCGGTTGCATCGGCGCCGCCTTTGTCTAATCCTCCGCGCCGCGAGGCCGGACCGAAATTAACTTTGGCAACATCTTTAATGCGAATGGGCACGTTGTTTTTAACAGCCACTACCGATTTCTCTAAATCTTCGAGCGTTTTAACATAACCCAACGCACGTATTAAATACTCGGCGCGGTTAAATTCGATGGTTCGCGCGCCCACATCGAGGTTGCTCTTTTTTACTGCGTTAATAATTTGACCGATGGTAACGCCCTGTGCTTTCATCGCGTTGGGGTCGATATCAACCTGGTACTCTTTTATGTAACCCCCAATCGATGCCACTTCGGAAACTCCTTTTGCTGAGGTAAGTGCGTACTTTACATAAAAGTCCTGAATGGAGCGTAACTCTTGTGGATCCCAGCTTCCTGCGGGGTTCCCGTCTTTGTCGCGCCCTTCGAGCGTGTACCAATAAACCTGTCCGAGTGCGGTAGCATCGGGCCCCAGCGACGGGGTAACTCCTTCGGGCAAAGTTCCTGCCGGGAGCGAGTTGAGTTTCTCCAAAATACGGCTGCGGCTCCAGTAAAACTCTACCTCTTCATCGAAAATAATGTAGATACTCGAGACCCCAAAAATGGAGTTGCTTCGAATGGTTCTAACTCCCGGAATTCCCAAAAGCGCTGTGGTAAGCGGATAGGAAATCTGGTCTTCAATGTCTTGTGGCGAGCGGCCTGTCCACTCGGTATAGACAATTTGCTGGTTCTCTCCAATGTCGGGAATGGCGTCAACCGGAACCGGGTCGCTGGGTAAAAACCCCGTGTTCCAGCCGAATGGCGATGTTACAACTCCCCAGGCAATAAATGTTGTGAGCAGTAACAGGGTAACCAATTTATTCTCTAAAAAGAATTTAATTATTTTATTTAACATCTTGTTGTAGTTTTATTTCGACAACTGGTTTATTCTCAATTCATACAGGTTTCGGTGAAAGCTATTTTGTATGAGTATGTAGCTGAGAAATAACACGTTGCAGCTTAATATGAATTTCGCCGGCAATCGTTTTCATCTCATCGTTATCGATGTCGGAAACCATTACGGCCGGATTTATAATAGCTACTTCGGTGCCATTTTCAACGGCTTGAAGCATTACATTACACGGAAGTATTGTTCCAATCTTATCTTCGGCATTTATCGAGCGTAAAGCAAATGCAGGGTTACAAGCACCTAAAATCCGATATTGTCTGAAATCGATATTCAGCTTCTCTTTTAGTGCGTTGTTTACATCGAATTGGGTTACAATTCCAAATCCCTCTTTTTGAAGTTCTTCTTTTACATTTACTGTTGCTGTTTCTAAATCGGTATTTACTGT
>WGCT01000047.1 GCA_015493625.1 Draconibacterium sp.
CGTTAGATTTTTGTTTCTCGCAAAGCCGCAAAGTCGCAAAGGTCTGATTTTTAGCAAATTACGACAATCACTTTATGCCTTGTAATTCTCTGTTTATGAGATACTTATAAAAATGTACCGAACCATTAATTATTGAATTCCCTAATTTAAACCAAACGCAGAAAAAATGGTCGAAGAAAGCAACTACTAATTTACAACTATGGAAAGCTCAAAGAATAGGTTAAAGTCGGGAGTTTTAAGTATAAATCCCATCTCCGGTGTACTCGGATTCGACAAAGCAAAACATCTGCTCAACCGTTGTATGTTTGGTGCACGGCAGTCGGAAATTGAATTTATGCAAACAAAAACCATTAGCGAAGCTATCGATTATTTAATGCAGGAGCCTGCCGAACCACTCTCGCCTCCACTTGGATACAGCACAAAAGACGAGGAGATTCCGGTTGGAACAACCTGGGTAAACACAAAGTTTAACAGCAAATACCGCAATCAGCGAAAATCGAGTTACACCCACTGGTGGCTCGGAAGAATGCTAAATCAGGATGTATCGTTGCAAGAAAAGATGGTGCTGTTTTGGCACAACCACTTTGTTATTGAAACCGATGTAGTACAAAATACAAACTTTCATTACCGGTACAACACATTAATTACCAAAAATGCATTGGGGAATTTTAAAGAATTGGCAAAAGAGATGACTGTAAATGTGGGAATGCTGAAATACCTCGACGGCGACCACAATAAAGTGGGTGCACCAAACGAAAACTACGCCCGCGAATTACTCGAGTTATTTACTATTGGCAAAGGGCCACTTTTAGAAGAGGGAAATTATACAAACTATACCGAGCACGACATACGCGAAGCAGCAAAAGTGTTAACCGGATGGAAAATAAACCCAAACAACGACAGCTCGTTTTTCTTATCGTACAGGCACGATAAAAGCCAAAAAACTTTTTCGCATATTTTCGAGAACTATACAATTACAAACAAAGAAGAGCTTGAATACAAGCAACTTATCGATATGATATTTTTAAAAAAAGAGACTGCGCGCTTCCTTGTTCGGAAGCTTTACCGATGGTTTGTTTATTATAATATCGACGCAGAGATTGAAAGCAATATTATTGAACCTCTTGCAACACTCTTTTTTGAAAGTAATTTCGAGTTAAAACCGGTAGTAAAAAAACTGTTGAGCAGCGAGCATTTTTTCGACACCAATTTCCGCGGGTGCATGATAAAAAATCCACTTGAGTTTACAATCGGTATTTTAAGGCAGCTCGAATTTCCCTCTCCCAACGGGGAAGATGTTACCGAACTTTATTTTTTCTGGAATTGGATTTATTACCGAACAAAAATTCAGGATCTGGAAATTGGCGACCCACCCGATGTAGCAGGTTGGCCGGCGTGGTACCTCGAACCAAATTACAACCAACTTTGGATTAATACGGCAAGTATTCCAAATCGTGCAAAAGTTATTAATTTTGTAGTTGCATGGGGAATTCGCCCCAAAAGCGGATACCAAAAACTCTATTTCGACCCCATAGAATTTGTCATAAAAATTACCCCCTCTCCTTCCAACGTTGCCACTCTAATACCGGCTCTTACCAACCTTCTTTTCCCAAAACCGGTATCTGAAGAACAAATTACCGAACTTAAAAGTGTTTTAATTCCAGGCCTCCCCGATTCGGAGTGGACTATCGAATGGAACAGATTTGTTAATAATCCCGACGATGTAAATCAGAAAAAAGCCGTAGCAAAAAGGTTACTAAAAATGATTGGCAAAATTTGTTTAATGGCTGAATACCAATTAATCTAAAAAAGATGGACAGAAGAAAATTCATAAAAAACAGTGCTGCATTTGTTTCGTTACCAATTTTATTAAATGGTCAGTCCATTCAGGTTTTGGCAGCCAATTCGCATTTCGGCCCCGAACAAACAAATGGTCGGGTACTGGTTTTAATACAGCTCGATGGTGGAAACGATGGATTAAACACGCTTATTCCGCTAAATATGTACGATAATCTGGCAAAAGTACGCCCCGAAATTATTCTTCCGAAAAATAAAATTTTACCCTTAACTACATTGCAGGGACTTCACCCTTCGCTCTCGGGAATAAAAGAACTTTATACCGATGAAAAAATGATGTTTATTCAAAACATCGGATATCCAAATCCCAACTTATCGCATTTCAGGTCGAAAGAGATTGTTCTCTCTGCCTCCGATTCGCACACCGTAATTTCTTCGGGGTGGTTTGGCAGGTACCTAAATATGCTAAATCCCGAATATCCCGAAAACTACCCCAACGAAGATAATCCTCACCCGCTTGCTATAACAATCGGGTCGGGTAACTCTCCCTCGTGCCAGGGGAATACGGTGAATATGGGAGTCGTATTAAAACAAACCGATTCGGTTTACGAGTCACAATCCGACGAACAAGAATATCCCGATACGCCGTTCGGATACGAGCTAAAATACATTTCGCAGGTTATGCAAAGCACCGAGAAATACTTAAAAGTTGTGTCGGCTGCAGCCGATTTATCGGAAATTCGTTCGACACAGTGGCCGGAAAAAAATTCGTTGGCCGAAAAATTGAAAATTGTTGCCCAACTCATTTCCGGAGGATTATCAACTTCGATATATATTGTAAATATGGGCGGTTTCGATACACACTCGGGACAAGTTGTTGCCGGAGAAACAACAACAGGGAAACATGCCGAATTGCTTCAATCGCTCTCTCAGGCAGTATTTGCTTTTCAAGATGAATTGAAATTACAAAATAGAGAAGACGATGTAATATCGATGGTTTACAGTGAATTTGGACGTAGAATTGCATCGAATAAAAGTTTTGGAACCGACCATGGCGAAGCTTACCCCGTTATGCTTTTCGGAAGCCGGGTTAATCCAACGGTTTTTGGCGAAAACCCAACCATTCCCGAAACCGTTGAAAAACGCACAAACGTTCCCATGAAAATCGATTTCCGGTCGGTTTATGCATCCATATTAAACCAATGGCTGGATGTAAAAACTTCCGATATAAAAACTATTCTTTTCGATGATTTTGAAATTCTACCCATCTTAAAATCAACCGTTTCTACCGGCGACATTTCTACATCTACACAAACAATTTCAATACAAAATGTTTTTCCCAATCCGGTTACAAATCAAGCGCAAATTACAATTGAAACTCCAGGAGGCAAAATAAGCCTAAAACTCTTTAGCTACTCGGGAAAAGAGATAAGAACTATTGCATCGGGAAATTTTAAGGCGGGCAAACAAACCCTTGTTTTTTTCCGAAACCAACTGAAAAGCGGACATTATTTACTCGTATTGGAAAGCAATTTGAAAAGAACTACACAAAAATTGATGATTAAATAGAAACAACTGCTA
>WGCT01000048.1 GCA_015493625.1 Draconibacterium sp.
ATAATACTCAATCAGGTTGGATAGATATAAATCAATTTACAAGAGGAGTTTATATTTTCAGGGCAATCAGGAAGAATTATGAAATAATTAATCGAAAAGTGATTTTTAAATAGCTATTAACCTAAGTTCGATATAAGAATCTTTACAGCTTTGTGAGGTTTATAAATATTCACCGGGTGAACTTTGAGTCGCCCGGCGAAGAAGAAAAGAGTAACTATCCTATAATTTTTTCAGCCAAGCCTCTGCATCTTCCATTTCAGTTTTGTCCTCGGTTTTAATGGCAAAATTAAATCCGGGGTTGATACAAAACGAACCATATTCCCCTGCTTTATTCAGCGCAATATAACCAATTTGAAAATTCTGATAATCGGGGATTTTACTGGCAATTCGTTTTACTGCCTCCTCGCACGCTTTTGCCGGTGCCATACCATTGCGCATAAATTCTACAACCAAAAATGTTCCTAATGTTTTCATTACCAGTTCTCCCATTCCGGTGGCCACAGCACCACCAACATCTCCGTCAACAAACAGTCCGGCTCCAATAATTGGAGAATCGCCAACCCGTCCGGGTAATTTATACCCCATTCCACTGGTTGTGCACGCTCCCGAAAGATTCCCCTCTTTATCAATTGCCAACATACCAATTGTATCGTGGTTCAGCTCAGTTTCGTTTTCAATATTAATTTTTGCACTAAACTCGCGCTGCTCCTTTTTCCACTTTTTCCAGGCAGCTTTTCTTTCTTTGGTAAGCAAGTTTTCTTTTTTAAACCCTTGGTCTAACGCAAACTCCAAAGCACCTTTACCACTCAGCATAACGTGGGGTGTTTTTTCCATAACCAACCGAGCCACCGAAATAGGATGCTTAATATGTTCTAAATAAGTTACACTTCCGGCTCTTCCTTTTTCGTCCATAATACAAGCATCGAGGGTAACATGCCCTGCAGCATCGGGAATTCCACCATATCCAACGGTAATAATATTTGGGTCGCCTTCCGGAACGCGAACACCGGTTTCAACTGCATCTAATGCCGAACCACCTTTTTTAAGAACTTCCCACGCTGCTTCATTGGCAGGTAATCCATGATTCCATGTTGAAATTACAATTGGGAATTCCTTTTTTTGAGGTAGCGAAGACATTGAAATTCCTGACTTAGCCAGGCCAACTCCGGCAACGGCAAACGAACTTTTTGCAATAAACGAACGTCGTGAAATCATAATTAGTTATTTTATAAGATTAATAATCAATCGTTTGAAAAATGTTGAAGCGTTTTTCTGTATTTCGAAAAAACTACTGCACGCGAAATAAATCCCAGGTATTTACCATCTTTAAGAACCGCCAGATTATACCTGCCCGAAGTTTCAAATTTTTCAACAATATTTTCCATACTATCGCGTGGCGAAATATACGACTCGGGCATATACATTAAATCTTTTACGTAAACCGTATCGTAAAGGTCGGGGTCGAAAATTAAGTTTTTAACATCCGAAAGCTTAACCATACCTTTTAAATAACCTTCATTATCGACCACCGGATACAAATTTCGTTTCGAGTGCGATACTGCTTTTACCAGATCGCGCAATGTTGCATCGGGCGATAAAATTTCAAAATCGGTTTCAATTAACTGTCTTAAATTCATCATGCGAAGAACGGTTTTGTCTTTATGATGAGTAAGCAGTTCGCCTCGTTGTGCCAGCCGTTTGGTGTATACCGAGTGTGGTTCGAAACGCATAATGGTTACATAGGCAACGGTGGAAGTAATAAGCAGAGGAACAAACAAACCGTACCCTCCGGTTATCTCTGCGGTAAGGAAAATACCGGTTAATGGAGCGTGCATAACGGCAGCCATCATTCCGGCCATTCCTGCAAGTGCAAAATTGTCTTCGGCTAAATTTAAATTAAAAACTAAATTTATAATCGAAATTAGAAAATAACCGGCAACAGCACCCATAAACAAGGTGGGAGCAAAAATACCTCCAACTCCACCCGACGCAGTAGTTGCCGACATTGCAACAACTTTAAATATTAATATTCCGGCTAATACTGAAATCAACACAAAAATATTCTCTTTAAAATTGAAAAAAAGTGAACCGTTAAGCAAGTCAACACCTGCTCCTTTAAAAATCGATTCTATACTAATATATCCTTCGCCCCAAAGTGGAGGAAAAATAAAAATAAGCAGTCCTAAAATTGCACCTCCTACCAATAATCGGGAAATCCAGTTTTTTATTTTTCCAAAATAGCCTTCTAAAAATATGGTTGCTCGCGTAAAATAGATACCCAAAACGCCTGTAAAAATGCCTAACAAAATATAAACCCAAATGGTTTGAATTTCGAAAGCATGAATATTTGGGAAATGCAATAGTGCATGTTCGTTCATAAAAAGGCTGGTAATTAACGTAGCCGAAATGGCCGAGAGAAGCAATGGAATTAAATAGACCATTGTAAGGTCGAGCATCAATACCTCGAGAGTAAATACAATTCCTGCCATTGGAGCATTAAAAATACCCGAAATGGCACCTGCCGAACCGCAACCAACCATTAATGTAACATACTTGTAATTCAACTTAAAAAAGCGGGCAAGGTTCGAGCCAATGGAGGCACCGGTTAAAACAATTGGGGCCTCCGACCCTACCGAACCTCCCAACCCAATTGTTAACGAACTGGCTATTAACGACGAATAGTTGTTGTGAGGTTTTATTCGACTCCCTTTTTTCGAAATTGAATAGAGAATTTTTGAAACACCATGCCCAATTTTATCTTTAACAATAAATTTTACAAACAGAACAGTCAGAAAAATTCCAATTAACGGATAAATGAGATAGAGGTAACTAATACCGTCGACAGCAAACCAATGAGTTAATTTTTTGGCAACTAAATGGATAAGATTTTTTAAAACGATAGCGGCCACTCCACTGAGCAGACCGGTTAGTATACTTAACAGATAGATAAAATTGCGTTCAGAAATGTTTGCAATCCGCCAGGCAACAATCTTACTAATTAATGCTTTACCATTTTTGACACCCCAATTTTTAAACATGCGAAACATCTCTGATCTGTTTTCTGTATTTTGTATAAACCCGGGCTCGTGATATAAAGCCTATGTATTTCCCGTTTTCGATAACTGCCAGATTGTATATATCCGACGACTCAAATTTATTGGCAACAACTTCCATGCTATCATTCGGGTCGATATGATATTCGGGCATATACATTAATTCGCTTATCTTCACCTTATCGTATAATTCGTGATGAAAAATCAAACTCCGCACGTCGTCCATTTTTACCATTCCAACCATTGTTCCGTCGTCGTCGACCACCGGAAACAGATTTCGGTGATTTCTCGAAATAGCCTCAGTTAAATCGCGCAAAGTGGCATCGGGAGAAAGAATTTCAAAGTCGGTTTCAATTAATTTCCTCACCTCAAGCATTTGCAAAGCATTGGCATCTTTATCGTGCGTAAGCAACTCTTTTCGTTGCGACAGCTGTACATGATAAACAGAATGAGGAGTAAATGTACGAACAATAATATAGGCAAAAGTTGCCGTTATCATAAGCGGTACAAATAATTTATACCCACCAGAAATATCGGCTATTAAAAATATTCCGGTAAGCGGCGCATGTAAAACTCCGGCAATTAATCCTGCCATTCCAATTAATGCGAAGTTATTTGTATTAATGTTTTTCAATCCGAGCATATTTATAATATGTGCGAACAACATTCCGGTATTAGCACCCATAAAAAGTGTAGGAGCAAAAATCCCTCCCACGCCTCCGGCTCCGAAAGTAAACGATGTGGCAATTACTTTTAATAAAATAATCAGGATAAGAAATATTAATGCCACCCAGGCCTCTTCCTTCAATTCATAAAACAAACTATGGTTAAACAAATATTCGAAATTTCCGGCCAGTGCTGCATTTATCGCTTCGTAGCCCTCACCAAAAAGAGAGGGAAAGAAGAATACTAAAATTCCCAATCCAATTCCTCCAATTAATAAACGCGACTGCCAGTTTTTTAGCCGGTCGAAAAAGGCCGCAATAAGAATGTACATTTTAGTAAAATACACCGAAACAAAACCGGCCAAAATTCCCAATAATATAAAGTAGGGTAAATCAGCCATATCAAAGGCCTGTATCACTTCAAAAGGATACAAAACATGCTGGCCTAAAAACAGATACGATATTAAAACGGCAGTTGCCGAGGAAAGCAACAGGGGCACCAAAGAGAAAACGGTGAGGTCGATCATAATTACTTCGACAGCAAAAACAATGGCTGCAATGGGAGCTTTAAAAATAGCTGCCATGGCACCGGCACTGGCACAGGCAAGCATTAAAATTGAATTTTTATAACTGAGCCTGAAGAATTTTGCAAACCACGACCCCCAGGCAGCACCTGTTGCAACGGCCGGCCCTTCTAATCCTACCGAACCTCCAAATGCAACAGTAAGCGAACTGGCTAAAACCGATGAATATAAATTATGATTCTTAACTTTTCCTTTTCGTTTCGAAATACTATACAATACGGTTGGAATTCCATGAACAACTTTATCGCGAACGATATATTTTACAGCCATTACTGTTAAAAATATACCAACAATTGGGAGAGCAAAATAGATGTAATTATGCACTTCGTTCGAAACAAATGTGTCTAAAGCACTTTTGGTTAAAACAATTGTATTTTTAATTGCAACAGCACCAAAACCCGATAAAATACCAACAACAATACTTAGTGCTGTAATAAAAGCGCGTTCGCTCATATTTTTCAGTCTCCACCGGTGAAAACGTGCTACGATATGAAAATTTTTAGCCATTCAGTGTGCAAAAGTAACAATTCAGAAGGTTAACAATCAATTTAAATAAAATATTTTTTAACCGTAAAATTAACAGCCATAAAAAAACCCTCCGTTAAAAAATAACGGAGGGTTTTCAAATCTCTTTATTAAAAGATTAGTCTAATTGTGGACCTGCGGCAACAAGTGCTTTACCCTCTTCGTTGTCGGTATATTTCACAAAGTTTTTAATAAAACGTCCGGCAAGATCTTTTGCTCTTTTCTCCCACTCTTTCGGGTCGGCATACGTATCGCGCGGATCTAAAATACCTGAATCGACTCCCGGCAATGCGGTAGGTACTTCCAAATTAAAAACCGGAATATTTTTAGTTTCGGCTTTTTCGATTGAGCCATCGAGAATGGCATCGATAATTCCACGAGTATCTTTAATAGAGATACGTTTTCCTGTTCCGTTCCAACCTGTGTTTACCAAATAAGCTTCGGCACCGTGTTGTTCCATTTTTTTCACTAATTCCTGGCCGTATTTTGTTGGGTGTAACGAAAGGAATGCTTCGCCAAAACATGCCGAGAATGTAGGCTGAGGAGTTGTTACTCCGCGCTCGGTTCCTGCTAATTTTGCTGTAAATCCCGAGAGAAAATGATACTTTGTTTGCTCGGGAGTTAATTTCGAAACCGGAGGTAATACTCCAAATGCATCGGCCGAAAGGAAAATTACTTTTGTTGCATGACCTGCTTTCGAAACAGGTTTTACTATATTTTCGATGTGATAAATAGGATACGAAACCCGTGTGTTTTGGGTAACCGAACCATCGCTGAAATCGATTTTCCCATTTTCGTCAACGGTAACATTCTCTAAAAGAGCATCGCGTTTAATTGCACCATAAATATCGGGCTCGGCTACAGGGTCGAGGTTAATTGTTTTTGCATAGCAACCTCCTTCGAAGTTAAATACGCCATCGTTGTCCCAACCGTGCTCGTCGTCGCCTATTAATTGGCGTTTCGGGTCGGTAGACAATGTTGTTTTTCCTGTTCCCGACAAGCCGAAGAAAATAGCTACATCGCCGTCTTTTCCTTTATTTGCCGAGCAATGCATCGATGCCATTCCGTCTAAAGGAAGGTAATAGTTCATCATGGCAAACATACCTTTTTTCATCTCGCCACCGTACCAGCTACCGCCAATAACCTGCATTTTTTCGGTAAGATTAAATACAGTAAATACTTCTGAATTCAATCCGTGTTCTTTCCATTTTTCATTTGTTGTTTTCGATCCGTTAAGAACAACAAAGTCGGGCTTGCCAAACGTTTTCAGCTCCTCTTCGGTAGGGCGCAGAAACATATTTTTTACGAAGTGTGCCTGCCAGGCAACTTCAACAATAAAACGGACTTTTAACCGGGAGTTTTTGTTGGCTCCCAAAAAGGCATCCATTACATACAATCTTTTATTCGAAAGTTGCGATGCAACCGTTTTTTTCAGGTCTTCCCAAACAGCTTGTGTTGTCGGTTTATTGTCGTTAGGCGATTCCGGCGATGTCCACCAGATTGTATCTTCGCTAACACTATCTTTTACAATGAATTTATCTTTTGGAGATCTTCCGGTAAATACTCCTGTCATTACGTTTACTGCGCCAAGCTCAGTAAGCTGTCCTTTTTCAAACCCCTCCAATTCAGGTTTCATCTCTTCTTCGAAGAGCAGTTCATAAGATGGGTTGTAAATAATTTCCTGTACGTTGTTTATTCCGTACTTTGTTAAATCTAAATCTTTCATAACTACTTAATAATTAAAAT
>WGCT01000049.1 GCA_015493625.1 Draconibacterium sp.
CAATAACTTTGTTGCCCACGTTGTACCGGTTGTTCTATAAAAAAGAGAGCGGACAGGTAAAAAAAGCAAGTTATCCGCGTTATTTTCACTGGTACGAAACCGGGTTGAAATTTGTATTGCGCCGCCCGTTTATAACCATTCTCATAGCTATTTTAATGATTGCCGGAGCAGCGGTTTTATGGCAGTTTATGGCAGTCTCGCGTTTCCCGAAAGTCAGCCAGGACGAAACGGTTTTAAAAATCGACTGGAACGAACCGGTTACTTTGGCCGAAAACAACAGGCGGGCCGATAAACTGTTAGCGGTAATTAAAATTCAACCCGAATATATTATTGAGGAGGCAGGAAAACAACAGTATCTTTTAAACAGCGGCGACGATGCGGGCACTTCCGAAAACAAACTCTATATAAAAACCGCTTCACCCAACGAGCTCGAAAAGCTCATCGGCGAACTGTCCAACTTCCTGAAAAAGCACTACCCGGCAGCCGATTTTTCGTTTTCAGAATCGGAAAACCTTTTTAACCTTGCTTTCGGGAAAACCGAAGCACCGTTAATCGTGCGGTTGTCGCATTTTAATCCCGGCAACGAAAATTACCTTACTGAACTGACCGCTTTATTAAGCGATTTGGAAGATAAATTTCACGGAGATATTAAATCGAAACTCATCACTCGGAAACTGATTCTGCTGGAGACCAACCCCGAAAAATTGATGCTTTACCAGGTAAACACCGACGAACTGTATCGCGAAATTAAAAGTGCCTTTAACGTAAATACCGTTTTTTCAATTAACGATAACAATGTGTTTGTTCCGGTAAGTGTGGGCAGCACATTTCAGTCGGTTTACGAGATTACGCAAAACATTACCATTAAAAACCGCAACGGCGAGCAAATTCCACTGTCGGGGCTGGTAAAAGTGAGTTCGGGCACAGGGTTAAAATCTATTGTTGCAGGAAAAGAGAGCGAGTATTTCCCGGTGATGATTGACATTTCGCCACGGCAATTCCGAAAAGTAACCGGCGAAATAGAAGAAATTGTTGCCAGTCATAAAAGTTTCGATGTGGGTTTTGGCGGTTCCATCCTTTCGAACCGCGATATGATTTATGAGCTACTGCTGATTATTGGAATTAGTTTGTTATTGCTCTATTTTATTCTTGCTGCACAGTTCGAGTCGTTTATTTTGCCGGTTATTGTACTGTTAGAAGTTCCCATCGACCTATTTGGGGCGTTCCTTTTCCTAAAGCTTTTTGGGGCTGGAATTAATATTATGTCGGCAATTGGAATAATTGTAATGGCGGGGATAATTATTAACGATTCGATATTAAAAATAGATACCATTAATAAATTAATGGACAGCGGTAAACCGTTAATCCACTCTATTTTCGAGGCGGGGCGTCGGCGGTTAAAACCAATTATAATGACCAGTTTAACCACCATTTTGGCAATGGTTCCGTTCCTGTTTCAAAAAGGGATGGGAGCCGAATTGCAAAAGCCGCTGGCACTGGCAATTATTGGAGGAATGTTTATCGGCACTTTTGTGAGTTTGTACTTTATTCCGCTGATGTATTATGTTTTGAAACGGGGAAAATAGTTTGAAAAGGTTTTAGCAAATGTTTGTCCAAAGGACTCCTTGCGGACTGAAAATTAATATGGATGGAACTTGTAGATTATGGTATCGATTAATTACTTTGATGGTCTCATCAAAAATGAAAAAAATGAAAAATAAGAGTATTTCCTCAGCTTTAACACCATTTTATATTGTTAGTGTATTTTTAGTAATTTCTTGCAAGCAAAATGAGATAACAAAGCTTGAGAATTCAAAAACGTTGAAATATGAGAATTCAATTTGTATTTCCGATTTTTGCTTTAATACATCTTTTATTACTGATTCGTTTGTGATTTTTATTGCGGAATGTGATAGTAATTATTTTCATATTTACAATAAAAACAACTTGAGATTCATTAAAAAATTTGGGACAAAAGGGAAAGCTCCTTATGAATTCAATTTCCCTTTTCCTTTTCAAACAAACACTACTTCTAAAAAATCAAATATGCTATTTGATTTTTATGATTTGAATTTAGCTCAGATTAAAGAAATCGATTTTGATAGGATATGCAATGGCGATAACATATCAAAATGTATTACGTCGAAATTAATGGATAATAATCTTTTAATTTCAAACGAATTATGCTACTTGGAAGACAATAAAATAGCAGGTCAGGATCTTGGATATTCAGAGGGACTTTTTTTTATCTATGATGATTCACTAAGAAATAAAAGTTGGGTTAACTATAACCCAACTTTTAAATTGCAGAAAAGGTATAGGCAATTAGTATATTCTGGAAGTTTATGTTCAAATAGTGAAACGATTATATATGCATCAAGAAATTTTGATGAGGTCCTTTTTTATAAGACGGATGGAAGCCTAATAAGGGAGTATTATTTCTCTGAGATTGAAAAACCAATATTATCTAAAAACTTTTCAGGTGTTGATTATGATTCACCTCTTTATTTTTTAAGCCTTTATGGAACCAAAAGTTGGTGCTATGTTTTAAGAATTGGAAAATCGATTTCAAAATTAAAAGAAGAGAATATGCAATCTGTAGCAAACATCATTAAGTTCAGTTGGGATGGTGAGATAGATAATGTATATACGTTAGATGCAGTGCCAAATTCATTCTGTGTTGATGAATCATCGAATATTTTGTATTGCATTATGCCTTGTAATGAGAGCTCTGGAACTGTACTCCTGACTAAATATCAATTGAAATGACAAAATATATAATGAAGTTGTTTAAAGTTAACCCCGCTACCGCGCGATTTTATCGCGTGGGTTAATACAAAAAAATCGCAATAAATTAATACGGCAGCAGTGCTAATAATTCAGGTTATAGAGAGTAAGAAAATTGCAAGTCAGGGAGGCACAATTGCAGGAAATACACGTAAAGAAATTGAAGAAAAAACAGAGAAGAGTGTGGTAACTTCTCAAAATGCAAAGGAATTGGGAAAATCGGACGTGTCCGAAATTGAATGAACAACAATTCAACCAAACAAATCATTATTGGAGGAATGTTTTTGGGAACTTTTGTGAGTTTATATTTTATTCCGCTGGCTTATTATTTATTGAAAAGGAGAAGAGTTTGTCCGTAGGACTCCTTACGGAGAAGAGTTTGGGAATGTTTCTGTTGTTTGAGGGAAGTTCGAAGAAAGTTTAAGAGGAGTTAAGTTTACAGTCGCAGTCGAAACGGTTCACCGGTTGACTCAAAGTCACCCGGTGAATAAAACAATAAATAGATTGAACTTTTGAGATTTGTGTTCTATTGGCAAAAAATAAAACATTCTCAAGTATTCTCAAGATAAGTCGATTTATTTTTTTGCCCGGCTAATTCCTTTCCAGCCACTTCGAAAAATAAACATCGTAAACCTTGTAAATGCCATTTTCAAAATAGAGCATCTCTTTATCTAAAAGCGATTTTATTGCCTTATTAACCGAACTTGGTTGCGAAAAATTATACTTTCTGATAAACCCGCCCGCATTTGGTTTCGATACTCCCTGTTCTTTTGCAACAGCTCTAAGTAAGTTAAATTGTAGCCTGGTAAGTATATTCCGGTAACCAAGGTAAACATACTCTCTTTCCGTTATAATTTCGGCAAAAGTGTTATGCGCCAACCTATCGGTTACTTTTTTCTCTTTTTTCTCGTATAAGCGGTTAAAAAAATATTGGATGTAAAACGTGTGGCCGTCAAACTCATTTATCCAAAACTTTATCAATTCGGGCGTAATGGTTTTGTTAACGTTTTTAAAATGACCCGAAATAAACCGGGTATAAACTTCGGCATCCAACCGTTCGAGATGTAGCATGTCTGAGCTTTGATAAAAAGGCCTTCCATAGTCGTTAAACATCGAAATTAACATGTGTTTATCGCTTCCCGAGAAAATAAACTTCTCTTTATGCTGATGTTGGATGTGTGTACGTAAAATTGCTTCAACATTTTTCTCCGGATAATTTACTATTTGTTGAAATTCGTCGAAAGCTATAATGTATCTTTCTTTTTGTGCCGCAAGGTAACCGAATATTTTATTTAACGACAGTTCCGATTCCTCTTTGTCCGATAAACCAATCTCTACACCGGGCATTCCTGTATATTCATCGAAAACAATTTTCCCCCGTATTCCCGAAATAAATTTAGTAAGTTTAACCGAAAGTTTTTTATGCTCGCTTTTTACTATTACATCAGAAAAAACTTTTACAAAATCGTTGAGGTTCTCACTCTTTAAAATATCAACGTATAGTAATTTTGTCCCTTTTTCGTTTTTTAACTTGTAATAAACATTTTTAATTAAACCGGTTTTGCCCAAACGCCTGATAGATGTTAAAGTAATATTCCGGCCACTGTTAAGTGCCGAAATTATTTTTGAGGTCTCTTTCTCTCTATTGCAAAAATATTCTGGCGAAATGTAATCGAGTATTAAAAAAGGATTTGTCTGTTTCATTTTGATTCTCTATTTTGCACTATTAGTATTACACTTTTAGTGTAGTAAATTTAGTGAATGTTTTTTTATTGTGCAAGTAATTTGTGAGTTTGTATTTTATTCCGCCGGGGAAGAGTTTGTCTGTAGGACTCCTTACGGAGAGAAGTTTGTCCATAGGACTCCTTACGGAGAAAAAATTGTTTGAAAATTGTTTAAGAATTGTTCGAAACGTTTGTCAAAAAAAAACTCCTTGCGGAGAATAATTTCGATAGTTCAAACCCAAGAAACAATAGAAACGGTTTTAACAGTTTAAAAATTCCTGCGGTTTAAAGAGTTTAAGATAGTTTCTATTCGTAGTCCGTAACAACAACAGGAACAACAGAAACCAAATGAACAACAGAAATCCCAACCCCTAAAAGCTATTTAGAACAACTATAAATTAGCGTCTCTTCTCTTCTCTTCTCTTCTCTTGCATTAAACAAAAAAGTGTTTTATCTTGTTGGCACAAACTATAAAAACAAAACACAAGTAACTTGAAAAACAAAAAATATGACACCCGAAAGTTCTACACGAAAAAGCAACCGTAAAATATTTTCCAATCCCGGAAAGAGATAGAAAAAGTTTGTCCAAAGGACTCCTTGCGGAGAAGATTGTTTCTGTTGTTTTTATTGTTGAAATAAACTCCTTAAACTAAAGGAACTATTTGAACAAAAGAAACCTGGAACTTAAAACAAAGAAGTATTGATAAAAAATTAAAACAAAAACATTAACAATGGCAAAACAAAAAGGGCGGCACTCTTTTACCCGCAAAAGTAAATTTAAGCTGCTGCCCTTTGTTTTGCCCTACTAAATATAGCGCTGTGACAAAGATAACCAATTAACCAATACAACAAAACGAAAACAACACGGCTCAATACCGTGGTTGTTTGCCCACAAACAAGAAAGGTCTTAATTGTATTTTAGCCCTTTGTAAGAAAGGGATTTTTTAGAATTTCTTTTTCATAAATAATTATTGTGTGACGTAATATATATATAATGAAAAAAATAGTATTTATTACAATATTAGTAATATGGAGTATTTTTGCATTCTTCTCAAATTCTGCTTCTATGTTCAAAGGTATTGAGCAACAAAATGTTGATATTTTAACAGCTCAAGCACTTGAGCTAATGGGGCAAAGTTGTTATGGTGGATGTAAGTTTGCTCAACCAACGGATTTGTGCGTTGAGTGTAGAACGGTTGATTGTCCTCGACTGCTTTTTGGAAGTATATCGATAGGTTATCATTCGGATTGCTCTAAACAGTGATGAACAAGTATGATAGAATAGGTCTGATTTATAC
>WGCT01000050.1 GCA_015493625.1 Draconibacterium sp.
AGATTACAAAAACGGATGAGTTTTTAAAACGAAAAGCTTATTTGGAAGATAAAAAACGATGGGAAAAAACGGAAGAGTTTAAAAAGCAGCAAGAGTGGATAAAACAGAAAACTGAACCGCAGTTTGTTTTGTACTTTAAGTACAAAGGAACTACCGATTTCGATGTGCTAAAAAACCGGGAATTGGTTTTCGAAGACAATTTTTCTGCTTCCGAATTGGACAAAGCGAAGTGGTCGAATATTAATTTCTTATCGGAGAAATTGTTGGGCGATAGCTATTCGATGCCCGGCGATTTACAGGTTTTTGCAAATGGTAAGAATTGTAAAACAGGAGGGCAACTTACCATTTTGGTAAAAAAAGAGAGGGCCGAAGGAAAAGTGTGGCAGATGCCTGCCGGTTTTGTTCCTGCTGTTTTCGATTACACATCCGACCTTGTCTCAAACAGTAAAAGTTGCCAGTTGGAAGAGGGCATTTTTGAGGCAAAAATAAAATTCAATCCGGTAAAGCAAGTGGTGAGCTCGTTCTATTTGTCCGGCGAAAAAAATACACCGCGTATTAATTTGCTCGAAATGGGAACTAAAAATCATCTTGGTATTTCAACATTGGGAGAAAATGGGAAAGTACATTTGTCGGGTATCGATATCTCCAATCTAAAACCAAACCGGTGGTATATCTTTACTGTCGAGAAAACAGGGAATTCAATAGTTTGGAAAATAAACGAAACCGAAGTTTTTTCAATTCAGAATACCACATTAAATTTTCCTCTGCATATAAATGCAGCAACACTTGTGGTTTACGATATCGACAATTCTAAATTACCGGTAAATTTCGAAATCGCTTGGGTAAAATGTTACCGTAGAAAGTAGTTGTTTGCAAGTTTTAAAGAGGGTTTATGAATCTATCGAAAAAATAATTTTTAGAATCTACCTAAAACTCTTTCTCTCATTCTTGCTTTTTTTATTTTTTGGGTTAAGCAAAAAAAATCGCCCGATAGAGCAAAAGTAGCATCGGGTATTACCCTGTTAGGCAACTGCCCCATGCGGAATCGAGGTAAATATATCTTTTGCCGTTTCTTTCAAGGAACGGATAGAAATTTAACTCACTCTCCCGGCTTTTACCCTGACAATTTATCAAATAACCTGCCTTGCCAACTGTTTCGCTCTTTTAGTAGTTTTTCAACAATGGCAATAAATTCAAAATTCTTTAGCCCCCATTTAGGAGCAATTAGCATCTCTTTAGGTGCCTGACTGATAAAACGTTCAATATAAATTTCAGGATTTAAATGTTCGAGATAATCGACAACCAGCCCGGAGTATTTTTCGGCAGTAAACAGTTTAAACCGCTCCGGATTTTCGCGATACTCTTTTTCAAAACGTGTTCCTTTATGAATTTGCAGCTGGTGAAGTTTCAGGCTTTTTACAGGAAGCTCCGAAATAATTTTTGCCTGCTCAAGCATCTCGTCACGTGTTTCGCCCGGCAATCCTAAAATCATATGTGCACAGTTATTAATTCCACGTTTTGCAGTCTCTTCCAACGCCCAAACCGACTCGCTAAACGTATGTCCGCGATTGATGTTTCTCAACGACCGGTCTAAATGCGATTCAACTCCGAATTCCACCATTACATAAACTTTTCTGTTTAGGTCGGCCAAATAATCGAGCAACTCCGAATTAACACAATCGGGGCGGGTAGAGATAACCAGACCAACAATTTGAGGATGTTGCAAAGCTTCGTTATACAATGCTTTTAAACTTTCAAGCGGTGCATATGTATTTGTATACGACTGAAAATAGGCCAAATAATTTATTGCTTTGTATTTTTTCGAAAAAAAATCAATTCCCTCTTGAATTTGTGCCGTAACACTTTTTTTGAGGTTGCTGTAGTTGGGGCTAAATGTTTTATTGTTGCAGTACGAACATCCTCCCAACCCTTTTTTGCCATCGCGATTGGGGCAGGTAAAACCCGCATCAATCGAAACTTTCTGCACCCTTTCCGAGAATATCTTTTTAAAATACGATGGAAAATCGTTGTACCTTCGGTTGTGTCCCCAAACAAATTCTGTGTCAGTCATAATAAATTATCTGTGGCAAAAATAGAGAAAAAAGAGCAGTTTGAATATATATTCAATTCAATATAAACAGAAATAACTTCGTATAATTTTTTGTATTCGTGATTTTACTTTGCTCTTTTTCCCGAAACCCTGTTTGAATTAAATAAGTGTGTTGAAAAATATTGAAAACTTTACCTGTTTCAGGAAAAATAATTCAGTACAAATTAAAAACTTTTTCTACTTTTAGTTGAACACAAAGCAG
>WGCT01000051.1 GCA_015493625.1 Draconibacterium sp.
ACAATTGCCTGGACCGGAACCATAAACTCCGATCCGCCAATGTGTTATATTTCGGTAAGGCCCGGGCGACATTCATACGATATTATTAAGCAAACAGGCGATTTTGTTATTAACCTCACTACCGAAGAGTTGGCAAAAGCTACCGACTGGAATGGATGTCGTTCGGGAAGCAAGTTTAACAAATGGAAAGAGATGAAGCTTACACCTGCAAAAGCAAAAATTGTTCAATCGCCAATTATTGAAGAGTCGCCGGTAAACATCGAATGCGTGGTAAAAGATATTGTGGAGCTGGGAACGCACCATATGTTTATTGCCGATGTTGTAAATGTTTCGGTTGACGATACCTATTTAGACAAAAACGGGGCTTTTCGTTTTTCCAAAGCAAAACCATTGGTTTACAGCCACGGTCACTATTTTGGAATGGGCGATAAAATTGGCAAATTCGGCTGGTCGGTTGAGAAGAAAAAAAGGAGAAAGAGTAAAAAACCATCTGCTTCTTCAACAAAGTAATATTTATAACCTTTGTTTAAGATGAACAGCCGGGTTGTTACCATTTTAAAGTTACTTTTGTTGGGTTGAGTATATTCTATATTGGTAATTATTTTATGAATTCAGAAATGAAAAGTACACAAAACAATCCGCTGCTTGGAGATTTTCATACTCCACACGAAGCAGCACCTTTCGATAAAATTAAAAACAAAGATTTTATGCCGGCTTTTGCCGAGGCAATAAAAGCAGGTGAAGCTGAAGTTAAGGCTATTGTTGGGAATAAGTCGATGCCAACTTTCGAAAATACCATTGAAGCACTGGAGAAAACCGGACGAATATTGGCTCGTACCTCCGGTATATTTTTTAATCTTTTGAGCTCGGAAACCAACGACGAACTTCAAAAAATTGCGCAGGATGTTTCGCCAATGTTAACGAAATTCCAGAACGACATTTCGCTAAATACCCCTCTTTTCGAAAAAGTTAAAGCAGTTTACGCTCAACGAAAAAAACTGAATTTATCGGTTGAGCAGCAAACGTTACTCGAAAATACCTATTTGGAATTTGTTCGAAGTGGTGCCAATTTAAGTAACGATGACAAGGCGAAATTCAGAAAAATAAGTACCGAACTCTCGAAACTCTCGCTCACTTTCAGCGAGAATGTATTAAAAGAGACCAACAGTTACGAATTGCATATTACCGACAAATTGAAACTCTCGGGGCTGCCCGAAAGCATTTTAGAGGCTGCAGCCGGAAAAGCAAAATCGAAAAATAAAGAGGGCTGGATTTTCGACATAACAATGCCAAGTTATTTGCCTTTTTTGAAATATGCCGATAACCGCGAGTTACGTAAAGAGATGTATTTGGCATACAGTTCGAAAGCGTTTAAAGGAAACGAATACGACAATCGGGAAAATGTAAAACGTATTGTTGATTTACGTTTAAAAAAAGCCCGTTTGCTGGGTTATAAAAATTATGCCGACTATGTTTTAGAGCGCCAAATGGCAAGTACTGTCGAAAATGTTTATAAACTGCTCGACGATTTGTACAATGCTTCGTTTGCCGTTGCCCGGAAAGAGAAAGCTGAAGTTGAGAATTTTGCTAAAAAGAGTGGTTTCGATGGCGAAATTATGCCGTGGGACTGGAGCTACTTCAGCGAAAAAGTAAAAGTTGAAAAGTTCGATTTAAACGACGAAATGTTAAAACCCTATTTCGAATTGAACAGAGTGGTTGAAGGTATTTTTGGACTTGCTACCCAATTGTACGGAATTACGTTTCAGCCAAATAAAAATATTCCGGTTTATAACAGCGAGGTTACCGCTTACGAAGTTTTCGATAAAGATGGTAAATTTATGTCGCTCCTTTATACCGATTTTTACCCGCGCAGTGGAAAACAGGGCGGTGCCTGGATGAACGATTTTAAAAGCCAATGGAAAGAGAAAGGCGTAGATTCGCGCCCACACATTACCATTGTAATGAATTTTACACGCCCTACCGAAACCAAACCTGCACTGCTTACTTTTAATGAGGTGGAAACATTTTTGCACGAGTTTGGCCATGCGCTACACGGAATGTTGGCAAACTCAACTTACGCCAGTGTGTCGGGAACAAACGTATTTCGCGATTTTGTTGAATTGCCATCGCAAATTATGGAGAACTGGGCTGTTGAAAAAGATTTCCTCGACCGCTTTGCTGTTCATTATAAAACCGGCGAGAAAATACCTTCCGAACTGGTTCGTAAAATTGTCGATTCGAAGAACTTCTTAGCCGGATATTTATCGGTGAGGCAGTTAAGTTTCGGCTACCTCGACATGGCTTGGCACACACTCGAAAAGCCTTTTAATGGCGATGTAAAAGCGTTTGAAGAGGATGCATGGAGAAAAACAAAACTCTTTCCGGCAATAAATAAAACTTGTATGAGTACACAATTCGGACATCTGTTTGCAGGAGGATACGCTGCCGGATATTACGGTTATAAATGGGCAGAAGTTTTAGATGCCGATGCTTTTAGTGTATTTAACGAAAAAGGAATTTTCAGCAAAGAAGTTGCTGCTTCATTCAGAACGAATATTCTGGAAAAAGGAGGCACTGAACACCCTATGGTTTTATACAAACGTTTCCGGGGTAAAGAACCTTCGGTTGATGCACTTCTGAAAAGAAGTGGACTAAAACAGTAGTAAATCTTATAATTCTTTTTAACCTTTTCTAAACACTCTCTAAGTTTGAAAAGGGGATTATTTTATCGCCTTTGTATTTTAATAAAAGGTTTGCTACGGCGAGTGTATCTTTTTCGCAATACTTTACAATCCGGTCGATGTCGTGTTCCTTCCAGTAAATTTCACTTACCTGACTGCCGTCGATATCGTCTTTCGGTGTGGGAATATTAAACAATTCGCACAACAACGAGAGTGATGTGTAATGTTTATAATCGCCAAATTTCCAGAGTTGCAATGTGTCTATCAACATCTCTTTTATCTCCCAGGGCTTAGCTCCGGCAATGTCGAAAATATGGGGGAGTTTTAGGTTGTTAACCAATGCCCGGCGCGCAATATACGGGAAGTCGAACTCTTGAGCATTATGGCCACAAAGTTTTCGTTTCCCATTTCGGGCAAACTGTTCCCACGCATTAAAAAAGTTACCTATTAATTTTTTCTCGTCGTCGTCGTAAAACGACTTTACCCTAAAAAAATACTCTCCTTTTTTTTGTGTAACATAACCGGCCGATATACAAACAATACGACCAAATTCGGCGTAAATTCCGGCGCGGTTATAAAGTTCGTCGGCCGACTCGTTGCCATCCATTTTAAACTTCATTTTATGTTCCCACAATTTTTGCCAGTTCTCATTTAGTTTCTCATATTCGGGTGCTAATGGAACCGTTTCGATGTCTAAAAACAGAATCTCATCGATATTTATATTGGTTAGCATACGCTGTTATTTTAATGTTTGATTAATGTGGTTTGTTAAAATATTAATAGCAATCTGGTTTTGCCCACCTTGCGGAATAATAATATCGGCAAATCGTTTTGTTGGTTCAATAAACTGAATGTGGCTGGGGCGCACCGTCTCTTCGTATCTTTTTAAAACCTGCTCTACATTTCGGCCACGCTCCTGAATATCGCGATGAATTACTCGCGATAAACGCAAATCCGAATCGCAATCAACAAAAACTTTTATGTCCATTAAATCGCGCAAAGCTTTATTTGTTAGGCATAAAATTCCCTCAATAATCAGTACCTCTTTCGGTTCAACATGTTTAACCTCTTTTGCTCTTGTGCAGGTAATAAACGAGTATATCGGCTCCTCAATCGACTCGCCGCATTTCAGTTTATTTACATGGTCAATCATCAGTTCAAACTCAATCGAGTCGGGATGGTCGAAATTTTTCTTACGTCGCTCTTCCAAACTTAAATTGCCACTATCGAAATAGTACGAGTCGTGCGTAAGAACGGCAACCTCGCCTCGTGGAAACTGCTCCTGAATTTTTCGAACCACCGTTGTTTTTCCTGAACCGGTACCTCCGGCAATACCAATTATCAGCATTTTCGGTCTAATTAATTGTTATATTTCTTATTCCAATAAATTTTAATGAAATATACCACTAAGAAAACACTAATTTTGCAACCATAAAAATTTATACTATGATAAATCATGTCGTTCTTTTTAAACTAAAAGCATTTCCGCAAAAAGAGAAAGAGGAGAAACTCGCCGGGCTTAAACTGGCATTGGAAAGTTTAGTTAACAAAATTCCGGAAATAAAATTTATGGAGGTGGGGTTAAATTACCAAACCGACTCGAAGAGTTTCGACATTGTTTTATTGTCGCATTTTAATTCGGTTGCCGATTTGGCTACATATAGCAAACATCACGAACATCTGAAGGTAGTTTCACTTTTTACCGAGGTAATTGAGTCGCGTGCGGCAGTTGATTACGAATTTTAACAGATTTTAAAGAATGAGTACAATAAAGTTTTCCGCAATTAGAAAACTATTTTCTGAATATGTATTTATAATTTTTACTGTAATAATTATTTTTATATCAATCAGATTATTAGAATACTTTTTTATTTTAATTGAAGGGAGTAACGATATATCTTTTAATTTGCTTGTCTCGAGGAGCATTAATTTCGACACTCTTTTTGTAATAAACGTTAGTCTAATATTTCTTTTCCCGATACTAAGTATTGGACTTATTAATAATAGAGCTGCAAAAACTATTTCTCGAATAATTGGTTTTGTTTTTATACTAATTCATTTAATATTAACAAGTTACTTTTTGGTGAGTTGGAATATTTTAAGTGATGTTGTTTTTGAGTTTTCATTACGCGAATTGTTAAAAACAGTTGTTGCCGAATTTACTTTCTCCAATTTTACTCTTTGGATTGGGTTTATAGCAATGCTAATGGCTTCGGCATTTTTGCTTTTTAATTTCACCAATAGAATATTTATTAAAAAAAAGACAGGATTAATACTAATCTCGATATATTTGGTATTTGGTGCTGTGGCAATTAAATACAGTGGACATACTTTTAAAGCAAGTAGGTATTTCGATACTAATTTTCAGTTTTTAGTGGGAAACTCAAAAGAGGTATTTTTTATAAAAAGTTTGGAATATAAAAATAGCAGTTATGATTTTAATTCTCATGATATAAATGAGACAGCACAAAGATATCAGAATAAAAATCTAAAGGTTGAATACTGCAGTACAGAGTATCCATTTTTACATAATGCCAGCTACGAAAATGTACTGGGAAAATACTTTTACAAAGACACAATTCCTCCCAATATTGTTATTGTTGTTGTCGAAAGCTTGTCTTCCTCATTCTCGGGAAAATGCAACAGCATAAACGGAAGTTTAACACCTTTTATTGATAGTCTTGCAGAACATAGTTTGTATTGGGAAAATTTCTTTTCTAACGCAGAACGTTTATTCGGAGTGTTGCCAAATGTATTGGCATCGTTGCCATACGGAACAATAAAACGCGGGTTTATTAATATGGATAACGAGTATGCTAATTTTGAAAAATATCCTCGACACACCAGCTTAATTAAGCTACTAAACGAGAACAATTATCGAACAAACTTTTTTTATGGAAGGTGGGGATATTTTGATAATGTTGGCTATTTTATGAAAGCGAATAATATTACTCATTTTGTTACCGAAGATGATTTCGATACAAAAAATTTTAAAAAGGCAGATGGGAAAGAGTCGTGGGGATACAACGATAAAGATTTATTTGCTCAATCTTTTAAACTGATGGAGGGTTACGATAAGGGAAAAGGATACTTAAATATTTATCAAACACTAAGTTTACACGGCCCCTATAATCTTTGCGAGAGAAGATATTATACAAAAGAGTATCTCGAAAATAAAATAGATCAATTAAAATTAAACCCAGCGAATACGGAAATTATACCAAAAGAGATATTGTCATCAATATTTTTTACCGATGATGCATTAAAATATCTTTTTTCTGAGTCATCAAAAAGAGAAAATTTCTTGAATACAATTTTTATTATTACTGGCGATCATGGTATCGATTTACATTTAAAAAATGATATTTTCGAAAAATTCAGAGTTCCTTTAATCATATATTCACCAATGTTAAAACAGTCGGCAACTTTTAAAGGGCTCTGTTCTCATATTGACATTTTACCATCAATACTTGCATTATTACAAGAC
>WGCT01000052.1 GCA_015493625.1 Draconibacterium sp.
GTTCAAAACAATAAATAACAAATATTGTTTTGAGTACAGAGCAATAATTGATATTTTTACAAAAAATAGGAAACATAAATTATGAATGAACTTTATGCATATCAAACAGAATTGTTAAAATCGGTAAATAAAAATTTCATTCGGTTTTTATACAACAATATCGACTGGGAACAGCAGATGATAGGTATAAAAGGGCCACGAGGTACCGGCAAAACAACTTTAATGCTGCAACATCTGAAATATGGCAATCATGACAGTTCCAAAGCATTGTATGTTAGCGTAGAACATCCCTGGTTTCTGAAAAATACCCTTTTCGAGACCGTTCAGGAATTTTACCGTAATGGTGGCTTATACCTTTATGTCGACGAGGTACATAAATACGAAAACTGGTCGCGCGAACTAAAAATAATATACGATGGGTTCCCTCAGTTAAAGGTGGTTTTTAGTGCTTCGTCGGCTCTCGAAATTTACAAGGGCGAGGCCGACTTAAGCAGGCGGGTGCTAACATACGAACTGCCCGGCTTGTCGTTTAGAGAGTATTTAGAAATGGTTCATAAACTTAAATGGGATAAATTATCTTTCGATGAGATTTGCAACAACCATTATCAAATTGCCGTTGATATTTCCCAAAAACAGTTGATTATTCCTCTTTTTAGGGAGTACCTACAATTTGGCTACCTGCCAATTTCAAAAAAAATAAAACAATCGTTGTATCCTATTTATTTGTTTAATACCATAAACACAGTAATTGAACAAGATCTTCAATTGTCGAAAAAACTGACAGCTCCTGCAATACATAAACTGAGGAGATTGTTAGGTATTATCTCGCAGGTTGTGCCTTTCGAACCCAATATTTCGTCTATTGCCAAAAAATCGGGTATAGGAAGGAATACCGTCCTCGAATTTTTAATACTTTTGGAACAAGCGCGGATAATCAACTTTCTAATCCGCAGTCAATACGGAATATCTGCCCTACAAAAGCCCGACAAAATTTTCATGGAAAATACAAACCTTATGTATGTTTTAGATGAATCACCAAACATTGGAACTGTAAGAGAGACATTCTTGTTAAACCAATTGAAAAATTCAGGATTAAAAATCAAGTATCCGAAAACAGCTGATTTTTTGGTGAACAATACCCAACTGATAGAAGTGGGTGGCAAAAACAAATCGAATGTAGAACTTCCCGCTTTTATTGCTATGGACGACATTGAAGTTGGTTTTGGCAGAACAATTCCACTTTGGCTTTTTGGTTTTCTATATTAAAAAACAGAGCATGCAAATTACACAAACCATAATACAGTTTCCCGACATAAAGTTACAAACCCGCGATGCGCACAAGTTGCGAGGGTATTTTGGCAACTTGTTTAAAGAACATTCACCACTGTTGCACAACCACTATGCCGACGGAAAAGCACGTTATGCCTACCCGTTTGTGCAGTACAAAGTAATTGACAACATACCCGTTTTAGTGGGGTTTCAGCAAGGTGGCGAATTGCTGGTTTCGCTGTTCCTGAAAATAAAAGAAATTGATATTGAAGGAGAACAATTTCCGGTACTCGCAAAAAATATCAGCCAAAAACATGAGGAGTTATCGGTAAACAAACAACTGTTTAACTATAATTTTAAAACCCTCTGGATGGCACTCAACCAAAACAACCACCGAAAATATTTGAAATTGAAAGAGGGAGCCAAAAAAGAATTTCTTAATCGTCAGTTGCAAAACAATATCTTAAGTTTTTACAAAGGCTTATCGTTTCGCACCTCGGAGCGAATTATGGCTGTTTCGCAATTAAAAGAAAAACAGACAAAATTTAAAGACCAGCCAATGTTAGGGTTTACCGGAGGTTTTACCAGCAACGCCTTTATTCCAGAACTTGCCGGAATTGGCAAATCGGTAAGCCGGGGGTTTGGTACGGTTAATCTAATAAAATAAAGTTTGAAGCCATGCAATTAGTTATTAATACCTACGGAACTTATGTACACATAAAAGACGAATTGTTTGAAGTCACCCTCACCAAAGACGGGACGAAACAAAAACACCATTTTGCGAGCCAGAAAGTAACCTCCATTTTACTGAGCAAAGGCGCGGCAATTAGTACCGATGCCATTATTCTGGCCATGAAAAACAACATCGACATTCTGGTTTTTGAATACGATGGAATGCCAATTGGCCGGTTTTGGCACAGCAGACCGGGCAGCACATCGCGCATTCGTAAACAACAATTAGAAGCAAGTTTGAATAAAACAGGAGTTACATGGATTAAAAAATGGCTGGCAGGAAAATTAGAAAACCAGATAGCTTTTTTAAAGCGTCTGAAAAATCACCGACCGTCAAACAGTGAACTAATTCAGGAAAAAATTGATGCAATTTTGGCTTTAAAAATTAAAATAGAAAAACTGGAAGGCGATAAAATTGAACAGGTGGACGGTACTTTTCGTGGGTGGGAAGGTTCGGCTGGCCGCATTTATTTTCAAACCCTGAGCATGCTGCTTGCCGAAAAATATCGCTTTGAAGGACGTAATTTCCGCCCGGCAACTGACTCCTTTAACGCATTTTTAAATTATGCCTATGGCGTAATGTACAGTCGTGTTGAAAAGGTTTTGGTGGTAGCAGGTCTCGACCCATACGTAGGCTTTATGCACCGCGACGATTACAACATGAAAAGCATGGTGTTCGATTTTATTGAACCCTACCGCATTTATGCCGACGAGGTGGTTTTTAAACTCTTTTCGGCCAAAAAAGTTAACGATAAACACACCAGCGCAATAACCAACGGGGTGAGCTTAAATTCAGAAGGTAAGAACCTGTTGTTACAGGCTTTAATGAAATTCCTCGACGAAGATAAAATCCGCTACAAAGGGCGCAACCAAACCCGTAACAATGCCATGCAGCAGGATGCACACCAATTTGCAAACAGTTTAATTTAAAAGTTATGATTTGCTGGTTATTATACGATATAAAAAAAGATAGGGCGCGAACCAAGGTGGCAAAAAAATGCAAACTGGCAGGTTTGTACCGGGTTCAGAAATCAGTTTTTCTGGGCAGTCTCGACGCCAACCAAAAAGATACGCTCGAATTGGAAGTAGGCGAGTTAATTGACGAAGAAACCGATTCGGTATATATTTTCCCGATGAGCAAAAACGAACTCAGGCAAACCTCGCTGATGGGGCAAGCCTTCGATAAAAAATTAATTACCGACGAGGTAAAAGCAATGTTTTTCTGATGTCAGTTACACCGTCACATATTATCGAGTACTTATATTGTCCGAGGTTTACCTATTTCGAATATGTACTTCGTATTCCTCAGTACGAAGAACGGCACTTTAAAGTAGAAAAAGGAAGGCAAGTACACAATCAGAAACTGGAACGCAATAAAGACTATTTGAGGAAACGCATTGGTGCGGTAGAAAAATATGCCGACCAATATTTAACAAACAATTTATTACGTGGGAAAATTGACGAAGTACTGCTGTTAAATGATGGAACAATGGCTCCACTTGACTATAAATTTGCTAAATTTGCAGAGCGAATTTATGATACTTATCGCACCCAGTTAGAATGTTACGCGGTGCTAATTGAAAGTAACTTTCATAAAAAGGTAAATAAAGGTTTTTTGGTTTATACGCGTTCATTGAATAAGTTGGTTGAAGTTAAAATTAGTGAAAGTGCAAAGTCTGAAATTCATCGGGTTTGTACAGATGTTATTAATATTATAGAGAAAAATTATTTTCCAAAAGCAACAAAATACAAACAGCGATGTTTGGGATGTACCTATCGGAATATATGCATAAAATGAATTTAACGCCCGGCATTTTATTTTAAAGCAAATAAATAGCAGGCGTAAAAAACTGATAAAGAATGTTATAAACTTTCGGAAATGAAAGAAACAATATATAA
>WGCT01000053.1 GCA_015493625.1 Draconibacterium sp.
TACTAATACTAAGCTATTCTTCGGCGTTTGCACAGATCGATTCGGAAGATATTGACCCGATGTTAATTACCCTAAAAGCCCGGATTATTAACACTGCCGACAGCTCTGCTGTTCCGTATGCAAACATTATAAACAACCGTACACACGGTGGAACCATTTCAAACGGCGATGGCTATTTTTCGTTGGAGATGTTAAATGTAGACAGCCTTGTAATCACATCGGTGGGGTTCGAAAATGCAACAGTAAAAGTTCCCCGGAATTACAACGGATACAGTGTACTTGTTTTTAAACTGAACCCAAAAAATTATGGTATTGGCGAGGTAAAAGTTACCGGAGAGAAACAAAAAGTTGATATGGGAATTGGCAGCGGCAAAACCATTGATATAGCTCCCGAATTACGCGGAGATGCTTTTAACGAGGCACCCCCACTTATTGCTGCTTTTATAAATCCTATTTCGTACTGGCAATACTACCTCAGCAAAAAAGAGAAGCGCAAACGTAAGGTTCGCGAAGCGCAGGCTTTAGAGAAAAACTGGGAGATGCACTCGAAAAATTATAACAAGAAAAAAGTAATGATGCTTACCGGCTTAAACGAAATGCAGGCCGATTCGTTTATGATTTGGTTTAACGGGCAAGACGTTCTGCCGTATACCTCAACCGAATATCAGGTTCGTGCAGCAATCATTGAATATTTTCATTACTATATGATTGAAAAAGCTTCAAAAAAATCTTCACCAAAAGAATAGCACGTTCGTCCTTTTATCGCTTTTTAGTATAAACACCCCCGTGTTTAAGCATGAAATATTAACAGAGGAGTAGTACCGTGAAACGCCATTTTACGGGCCAGACTAGGATTAAAAAGTCGCGATATCATATTTCGTTTATGTGTTGTAAGCGAAAGAATATCAATCTCTTCATCATTAATAAACTGTTCGAGAGCATCGAGCAGATTATTTCCCGTAATCAAGCGGCAGTCGAAATCTTCCGTTCTGTATTTCTCTTTTAAAACATCTTTCATACCGTTTAATCGGGCTAAATCCCAGTCGTTACCATTGGCCTCACCAACGTGCAGGCAAACTGTTTTTATATCGAAAGGATAAAGAATAGCCATTAATTTATCGAGTGCCTGAAAATCTTTCTCATCGAAATTGGTAGCATACAATACTTTCGAAAAATCTTTTAACTCTTTTACCGGAGCATTTTCGGGAATAAGCAAAACCGGAACTTTGGCATTATACATTACATCGGCAGCAATACTTCCTATTGCATTTTTCGATGCCGATTGTCCGCTACTGCCCAACACAATTAGCTGCGAACGATTTTCGTGTGCAAAATCTAAAATATCCTCATCGGGATAACCCGACTTAATGATAAACTCAGTAGCTACTGTCTCCCATTTCTCTTTCCCAATTTCGCCGGCTACTTTCGTAATAAACTCCTGAAAACTTTTGTTAACCTTCTTTTCGGCTTCAGCTTCGTTTAGCAAAAGCGACGAATCGTATGTATAAATGTCACTAAACGGAACAGAATGAATAATAGGGTTGATGTAGCTGTGCATAAAAACTACTTTAACTTGCAAATGACTTGCAATATTAAAAGCCATTCTACAAGCTTTCTCGGCATTAACAGAAAAATCAACCGGAACTAAAATATGGTGCTCTTTAACATCCTGAATGGGTTCAACAATTGTCTTCTTCCCCAGAAAATTATCTAAAATAGAAATCGCATTTGTGAGGTCTTTTTCAAGAATTTTTACACGTACAGTTGAAGAGGCTGCACCTTCAATTAGATTGATATGTTCCAAATCACATTCAATCTCTTTTGCCTCAAGCTGCATTTTCAGAATATGAGCTTTTGAATAAGGCAAAACTACGATGGTAATTAATTTTTCTTCCATGATTTTACGTTTTTAAATTCAATTAAATATATATACTCAAACCACATAGCTTTTCAATTTCCAGACCAATAGCAAAAGGCAGCAAACTTCAACTTTTTTCTATAAGAAAAGTTACCGCTTCCTTTTCCCGTTTATTCGAGTTGAAATTAAAGAAGTTTCGTTTTTTACTATTAAATTATCGGGGTTCGCCTTTCGTGAAAAATATGTTGACACTGAACTGTTTAAAACAATTCTGTTTTTGACAACAATTCACATTATTTCATTCTAATTTCGCACAATAAAAAATATCGGAATATGAAACTGCTTCTTTTAATACTTATCGCTCTCTTCCCTTTTTTTCAGGGGAAGCCGGTAAAAAATGTAATGGTTATTTTAGAAGATATTTCGGGGAAAACAGAAGTTGGATCTCAAACTGTGGGTGAAAAGGGAAAAGCTGCATTTTTATATTTGAATGAAGGCAGCTACCGTTTGGTAATTAAATTTCCGCAGCAGAAAGGGAAATGGATAAAAGAGAAACCAAAATACAGTACATTAACAAAAGCCACTTATAACGAAAAAAATAAAACCTACTATTACCAAGGGAAAGAAGGCTATTTTGCATTGAAATTTAAAAAAGTGAGAAAAATAGACAAAGGAACCTTTCATCCGGTTTTTAAAGAGTTAAAAGGGAATTTAGAACGCCATGTGGTAATTGCCGAATTTGTTGCAAAGAAAAACGGAGCTCAATTCTACCTTCAAATAAAAAAGCTTACTGCAGCTCAATTTAAAAGAGCAACCGATAAAATTCCAAACGAAATTTCAATGATTTCGATACGCGGAATAAAGTAAATTAATTATCGATTTCTTTTGTTGTATTTGTTTTCATTAAGTTCTAAATTTGAATACACTTTAAAA
>WGCT01000054.1 GCA_015493625.1 Draconibacterium sp.
AAATAACTCAAAATTAAAATTTTAAAAAATGAAAAAATTGATTAATTCTTTTGCAGTGCTGCTTTTGGTTGCAGCAGTTTTTACAAGTTGTCATGAAACAAAAATCCCCGACCCTTTTCCAAGTGCGGAAATTGAAGGTTGCTACGTGGTAAACTATGGAAGTTTTGGAAAAGGAGGTGCAAGTATTTCGAAATTCGATTACAATACCGACAAAATAACAAACGGTTTTTACAAATCGAAAAATGGCTCCGAGTTGCTTTCAAACATTCAATATGTCTATTCGTACAACGACAGTATTTTTATGATGGGCAACACTACCGACCAAATTATTACTGTGAACCCGTTTTTCGAGCAGTCATTAAACGGAGTAACTGCCGATGTGGCAAAACCACGTTATTGTGTTGCCGAAGGTGATTATCTTTATGTTTCGTGCTTGGGCGAGAATCCCGATTGGAGCGAAATGGCCGACACTTACATTGCCAAATACAAAATTTCGACCCGCACCGTTGAAGAAAAAATTGCACTACCCGGAGGACCGGAAGGATTGGAAATTGCAAATGGCAAATTGTATGCAGCCCTGAACTACAAAGATAGTGTGGCGGTAATAAATCTATCGACCGAAGCCGTTTCGTATATTAAAACTCCTGCGGTAACTTCCTATTTTGTAAAAGATAAAAACAACAACTTGTACGTAACTTTAATCAGTACTTATTCCGACCCGTCAACCGAAACTGGAATTGGTTACATTAATACATCAACCGATAAATTGGATAAAACCTACAAACTTGCAGGGGTTAGTTCGGGTTATGGTTCAATGATAAAAGCCGACGCTTCGTTTTCAAAAATATATGTAGTTACTTCGGCTTACGATGCCAATTGGAATTTAACCGGTGCTGTAAACACTTTCGATGTTACAAACAAAAAGTTTGAAGACGATGCATTTGTAAAAGACATTTCAGGAATTTCGGGTGTTGCCGTTAATCCTAAAAACAGCGATGTTTATGTTTTTGCGTCGCAAAGTACAACCGGCGTTGGGGTAATGAAAATTTACTCGTTGTCGGGCGACTTTATTAAAGATGTTGAAGTTGGTGCTTCGCCAAACGGTGCAATCTTTTTAGATTAAATTTTTGCCTGTTTCCCTAAACAAATCTTAGGGATTGTTAAGGGAGATTATGCCCCTATAAAAAGTTACCATTTATACACTTATTTTTATGAATAATTAAAAAAAAGGGGTAGTTAAATAATTTGTAGAGGTATCTTCAGGGCGGTGACCGCCTACAAGAAAAAGCGTTAGAAAAAAACAGGAATGGAATGTAAAAAAATCAATGCTGTTTGAAACCTGACTGGAAGGAAGGTTGAGTTTCATTGATTTTAGTGGAATGGATGTTTTTTTAGCTTTTTATTGTCAGCGGCAGCTTTTTTGTTTACTTTTTGAGCTGTAGTAAAAAGTAAAATCTGTCTGATAAGACATTCTTATTGTGTGAGAAAATTGTTTTTGTGATTTATAAAGCTATGTAGAAAAGTTTGGTTGATTCAAGAGATTGCAGGAACTTACAAACTTTGCAATTGTAAATGGAGACAAGAGATATTAAACAATCACCACAATCTGTCGAATGTAACTATTATATTTCAGGAACAAAGCTTTCTATGTGAATATATTGATACCGATAATTATCCTTTTCATTATGGCAAAAATAACATTTATAACAGGAGGGCAGCGGTCGGGGAAAAGCAGTTTTGCTCAACGTTTGGCCGAAGAAAAATCGGATGCACCCATTTATTTGGCAACTGCACATATTTGGGACGACGACTTTAATACGCGTGTAGAGCGCCATAAACGCGACCGCGGCAATAACTGGCAAACCATCGAAGAGGAGATTTTTCTGAGTAAATACATATTTACCGGGAAAACCGTTTTGCTCGACTGCATTACACTGTGGCTGACAAATATCTTCTATCAGAATAAAAATGATGTTGATAAAAGCTTGGAAATTGCTAAGTCTGAATGGGATAAATTTATCGAGCACGAGTTTAATCTTATTGTGGTAAGCAACGAACTCGGAATGGGCGTGCATCCCGAAAACGAAATTGCACGAAAATTTGCCGACTTGCAGGGGTGGATGAATCAATACATCGCAAAATCAGCCGACAAAGTAATTCTAATGGTTTCCGGAATTCCGGTGAATATAAAATAAGAGAACAATGGATATAAAAGAACAACTTCAGAATAAAATAAATAACAAAACAAAACCACTTGGTTCGCTGGGCGTATTAGAAGAAATTGCTTTACAAATCGGGCAAATTCAAAACACCCTTTCACCAAAAATAGAGAAGCCTACATTGCTGGTTTTTGCTGCCGACCACGGCTTGGCCGACGAGGGAGTGAGCCCGTACCCCAAAGATGTTACGTGGCAAATGGTAATGAATTTTTGTGCCGGAGGTGCTGCAATAAATGTTTTTTGCAAACATAACAAAATCGACTTAAAAGTTTTTGATGTAGGTGTAGATTACGATTTCCCGGAAAGTTTGCCCGTGGAGACGATAAAAATTGCAAGGGGCAGCCGGAATATGCGACACGAGCCGGCAATGACTCTAACCGAGTGCGAAACAGCAATGAAAACCGGAAAAGACATTGTGCAACGAGAAGCAAAAAATGGATGCAACACCATTGCTTTTGGAGAAATGGGAATTGGAAATACATCGGCATCGGCACTGCTAATGCACAAATTTACAGGCTTGCCCATTGAAGATTGCACCGGGCGCGGCGCCGGACTCGATGGCGAAAAATTAGATAGAAAAACAGAACTATTAAAAGAGATTGCAGCAAATTACAATCCCGAAACGCCGGTTGAAATTCTTGCCACTTTTGGCGGACTGGAAATTGCAACAATGACAGGTGCATTTTTAGAGGCAAAAAAACAAGGAATGATAGTTTTAGTAGATGGATTTATTGCTTCGGCAGCACTGTTAACGGCTTCAAAAATTGATTCTTCAGTTACCGAGAATGCCATTTTTTGTCACTCCTCAAACGAAAAAGGACACCGTAAAATGTTGGAACATCTTCATGCTCGACCGCTTTTAAATTTAAATATGCGTTTGGGCGAAGGTTCCGGTGCAGCAGTGGCATTTCCACTAATAAAATCGGCAGTGGCATTTTTAAACGAAATGGCAAGCATGGAAGATGCCGGTGTAGCAGGAAAAGAGTAGAAATCTCCTTGTGACTTCGTGTCTTTGTGTTGAAAATTATTAAAACCATGAAAAACCAGCTTAAAATATTTCTAACCGCTCTTATGTTTTATACTCGTTTCCCCATTAGAAACATTAACGGATGGAACGAGGAGATGCTTAACAAATCGACACGATACTTTACGCTTATAGGAGTTTTAGTGGGTGCGGTTGGTGCTGCCGTTTTTTTTGCTGCCATACAACTGTTTCCACTACAAATCGCAGTCGCCCTAAGTTTGGCAGCTACAATATTTTTTACAGGGGCATTTCACGAAGATGGATTTGCCGACTTTTGCGACGGTTTTGGCGGTGGTTCATCACCCTCGGAAATACTCGAAATAATGAAAGACAGCCGCATTGGAACATACGGTTCGGTAGGATTGATTTTAATTTTAGGAGTCAAGTTTTTAACATTATCAAATTTTTCAGCATCGCAAATACCGCTCCTTTTAATTGCCGGGCACGCAGCAAGCAGAATGTTTCCGGTTCTATTAATCTATTCGTCGCAGTATGTTCGAATCGACTTAAAAAGCAAAGTAAAACCAATTGGGCACGCCGATTCAATATTTACGTTGCTGTTTGCACTTTTGGTCGGAGCAACTCCTCTATTTTTTATTTCGTGGAAAATAGCATTGATTGCACTTGCCGTTTTATCGATGGTATTTTCTGCTTTTCAAAATTATGTAAACCGTAAATTGGGAGGTTACACCGGCGATGTTTTGGGGGCATTGCAACAAGTAAGCGAACTGTTTTTTTACCTCTCTGTTCTTGCATTTCAAACTATTTAGATGAATCTTTTTTTAATACGACATACACAAGTAGATGTTGAGACCGACATTTGTTATGGGCAAACCGATGTTAATTTGGCAGCCACTTTTTCAACAGAAAGTAAAAAAGTGGCAAATAAAATTAACGGTATTTATTTCGATAAAATCTACTCGAGCCCATTAAAACGATGCCGGTTACTGGCAGAAAATATTTTTCCTGAAAAGGAAATTGTTTACGACGAGAAGTTATTGGAACTAAACTTTGGCGACTGGGAAATGAAAACCTGGGACGACATCTATTTCATTCCCGAAGGAAAAGTTTGGATGGATAATTACCATCTGTTTCCCACAAAAAACGGAGAGTCGTACCCCGAAATGGTAAAACGTATAAAAGAGTTTTATACCGAATTAACCCGTGAGCCGAAAGAAAACATTGCCATAATAACGCACGCAGGAGTTATTCGTATTTTTAAAAGTATCATTGAGAATCGCCCCATTGAAGAGTTATTCTCAACATTTAAACCCGAATATGGGAGTGTTGTAAAATTTGTTGTTTAACATTGGTTTTTATGAAAAAATATCGCTCGATAATGTTTGTGGGAACTGGTTCCGATGTTGGGAAAAGCATTATTAATGCCGGTTTCTGCCGTATTTTTAAGCAAGACGGATTAAACCCCGCACCATTTAAAGCACAAAATATGTCGCTAAACAGTTTCCCCACGCCCGACGGTTTAGAAATTGGCCGTGCACAAGCTGTGCAAGCCGAAGCATGTGGAATTGAGTGCCGTGTTGCAATGAATCCGGTTTTGTTAAAACCCACCGGAGAGACAAATTCGCAGGTTGTACTGAATGGAAAACCATGGGCTAACAAATCGGCAAAAGAGTTTTTTATGGGTACAAATCGCGATTTTCTTTTTTCTGAAGCAATGAAAGCATTCTCGCAACTCGAGGCAGAATTTAACCCAATTGTAATTGAGGGAGCGGGTAGCATTTCGGAGGTAAATCTTTGGGACAAAGACATTACAAATATGCGTGTTGCAGTAGAAAAAAATGCTGCAACTTACTTAATTGCCGACATCGACAAAGGAGGTGTTTTTGGTAGTTTATACGGAACAATGCAACTTTTACCACCTGCCGAACGGGCTCAAATAGGAGGAATTATTATCAATAAATTCAGGGGCGACATTTCGCTCTTTTCCGATGGTCGAAAAAAGTTGGAAGAGTTGTGCGGTGTGCCGGTTGTGGCCGTAATCCCCTATTTTAGAGATATTTATATCGACGACGAAGATTCGGTTGTGGTCGAGAAAAAGCAGTTCAGCCCGGTTGCAGGAAAAATAAATGTTGCAGTAGTTTTATTGCGCCACATGTCGAATTTTACCGATTTTAATCTGCTCGAACAGTTGCCCGAAGTAAATCTGTTTTATGCGGCAAGTCCCACCGATTTAAATGAGGCCGATATTGTAATTGTTCCCGGCTCAAAAAATACAATCTCCGATATGATTTTTTTACAGCAGCGCGGAATGGCAGCAGCCATAAAAAAAGCTCACAAGCAACAAAAAGCAGTTTACGGAATATGTGGTGGCTTTCAAATGATGGGCGAATGGATTTACGACCCCAACCATGTTGAAGGTGAGATTGAAAAAATTCCTGGACTGGGAATCTTACCCGTAAAAACAACATTAACCGGAGAGAAAACAACCCGCCAGTGTAACTTTGTTTTTCAGAGAAATTTAAAAGGAGAAGGTTACGAAATTCACATGGGCGAAACCATTTCTACCCAAAATTCGCCAACCTGCAAAGTAGAAAACGAAAAAAACGATGGGTGGTTTCTAAACGAAAAAACGTGGGGAACGTACATTCACGGCATTTTCGATAATATTGAAATTGTAAAAACCATTTTGGCAGTTTCGGGGAAAGAGATTGATTCGGAGATAAATTTTAAACAATTTAGAGAGGAACAGTACGATAAACTGGCACAGTTGATTCGAGAATATACCGATATGAAATACATTTATCAATCGATAAGAGTTGATACTCAATGAAATTATTATAAATTAGCACTCAAATACAAAGCGGACGACCATTAAATGAGACATTTCTTTTTTCTAACTTTCCTGCTGTTCTATAGCTTGACAGGAGCAGGGCAAAAGTCTTACATTTCGGCATCTCCCAATCCCATTGAGGTTACACAGCCGGACGGAACAAAACTTAAAGTTTTTGGTAAAGGTGATGAGTTTAACCACTACAAAGTTACCGAAGATGGATTCACAATAATTAAAAATAGCAGTGGGTATTATGAATTTGCCCGATTAAGTAAAACCGGGAAACTGGATTTTTCTGGGTTTAAAGCTAAAAATATTTCTGATCGAGATGATACTGTTATAAAATTCTTAAAACAGATTCCCAAATATTTAATAAGTGAGAACAGCAATTCTCAAAAAAGATTTAAAAGTGCCGAGAATGAACCCCAACATTCATTCCCCAATAGTGGTGCACGCAAAGTATTAATGTTACTAATAAAATACCCCGATCTCGACAGTACATATACTGTTCCCGGCTTTCATAATATGATGAACCAGCTAAACTACAATGGAACAGGTTCATTTCACGACTACTATTATCAGGCTTCAGATGGAGATTTATCGATATCGGTAGATGTTGCCGGTTGGTACCTTGCCAGTCACGACTATATATACTATGGCGACGACAACGGCGATGACCGTGCCAGAGAGTTAGTTGGAGAAGCTGTTGATGCGGCAGAGGCAGCCGGCATCGATTTTTCGATTTACGATAACGACGGCGATGGATATGTAGACAACCTGATTGTTGTTCACTCCGGCCCCGGCGCTGAAGAGGGATCGCAAACACAGTACATTTGGTCGCACAGTTGGGGGCTTGGAGGATCAGCACGGAATTACGATGGGGTTACCATTAATTCGTATGTTATTCAGCCCGAAACACGTAGCTACGGAATGGTTGGGATTGGCGTTTTCTGTCACGAATTTGGGCATGCTCTTGGACTTCCCGATCTTTACGATACAAACGATAGTAATGGAGATTCGGAAGGACTTGGGAAATGGGCGCTAATGGCTTCGGGAGCCTGGCTAAATAACGAAAGAACGCCAGCGCTACTTTCTGCTTGGTCGCGCGAAAAACTAGGCTGGATTACACCAACTATTATCAGTGCTCAGGGCGATTACTCGCTTACTCCGGCGGCCACCGGAACTCAGTGCTATAAAATGACGACACCTAATTCGAATGAATATTTCCTACTCGAAAATCGTTATAAAATCGGGTTCGACGAAGCGCTGCCAGGATCGGGATTGGCTATTTTTCATATCAACTCGAATAGAAGTGATAACAGCGACGAAAACAATAAAGTTTCAGATTTAGAGGAGGCTGACGGGTTAAACCAGCTCGATGACAATGTAAACCGTGGAGATGCAGGAGACCTTTTCCCCGGCTCTTCGGGGAATACCGAATTTAATGATCTTTCGAACCCCAATGCGCAAACTTACGACAACAAGTTTACAGGCATCGGTATTAAAAATATTACACTCGACGGGAGTACACTTCATTTTTCGCTTGGCGCAGGAGTAGAATTAGACAACGATTTAACCTATAATCCAGGATCGAATGCCCTAGCAATAAATGCCTCGGTAATCGATGTAGATATGCAGCTGGTGAACGAGGGGAGTCAGGATGCAAGTGCATTCAATGTGGCTTATTATCTCTCGTCAGACGTTAATATTACCACTTCTGATTACCTTTTGGGAACAAACTATTTAAGTGGATTAAACTCTGGAGAGAGTAAAAACCTAAACTTTATAAAAGATGCGGCCACTGTTAACCCTGTTATTCCTTCGGGGAATTATTATGTTGGCTATATTATTGATTACCAAAACAATGTAGATGAACTTGTTGAAGACAACAATAAGTTTGCGTTTACATCAGAACAAGTTCAAATTGAAGCAATTTCAAATCTAACCTTTCAGTCGGCACAAAATAATTTCTTAATTAATGGGTACGATGTTTCGGTTAATTTGCAGGCTGCTAATAGCGGAAGTTTGGCTTCAGGCTCATGTAAAATAGGCTTTTATGTTTCGCAAAGTAATCCGGTTACTACAGCCGATTATTTTATTGGAGAGTTAGCTCTACCTTCTCTCGATGCAGGAGAAACTTCATCTCAAACTTTCTCGGCAAATGTTTTAACTGAAGTACCGTCTCTTCCTGCCGGTAATTATTTTGTGGGATATGTAATCGACTACGAAAACAGTGTAAATGAATCGAACGAAGATGACAACACCTTCACTTATACCGGCGCAAAGGTTGATAATTATTTTATTCCGAACCTCACTTTTACCTCTAACCAAAATCAACTTACTATCAATGGCTCCGATATTTCAGTTAGCATGCAGGTAAAAAACAGTGGTGATTTAAAATCAGATCCTTGTAAAATAGCCTTTTACGCTTCGCAAATAAGTCCTGTTTCAACATCGGGATACTTTCTGGGAGAAGCGGCTATTGAAGAACTAAACCCGAACAACATTTCCACAAAATCGCTTCAAATAAATGTAAATGAGTTGTTGCCCGATCTGCCGGCTGGAAACTATTATATTGGATACATTATTGACCCCAATTCTATTATTGAAGAAGAGAACGAATCGGATAACAGATTTACATTCAGCACCCCAAAATTACGAGTTTTCCCAAACCTCACCTTTAATGCTTCCGAAAACACTTTAGATGTATCAAGTACCCAAATAAATATTTCGTTGCAAGTAGAAAACAGTGGAAAAGCGGTTTCTAATTCAACAAAAATTGGTTACTACTTATCAGCCGACACGCAAATTACCACTTCCGATGTGCTGATGGAAGAGAAAATGATTAACAGTTTGAATATTAACGGCAACTTGCAGGACTCAGTTTCTATTGATATTACTTCACTCGAAGGTAAAATTAGCCGGGGAGGATATTACATTGGATATATTATTGATAATCGGAACGAAGTAATAGAAGAAATTGAAACGGATAATGACTTTGCATTTACCGATAACATTTTCATGTATTGTCCTCCCGATGCAACCATTTTTTCAAAAACTATTTGTGCGGGCGACAGTGTAGAATTCCGCAATCAGTTTTATAAAACAGATGGAATTTACGAATTTACTTTTACCGGACAGAGTGGTTGCGACTCGGTAATTGTTCTTAATTTAACTGTGAATCCACAAAACGACACCATTCTCGAAGAGTCGGTTTGTAGCGGCGACAGTATCGCAATTAGTAATTTGTTTTATAAAGAATCGGGAGTATATAGCGAAACTTTTACTAACCAATTTGGTTGCGACTCTGTAGTTACTTTAAACCTCGAAGTTCGCCAGCCTGAAATAACTACTTTAAACGAATCGACTTGTAAAGGAAATCCTTTTGAAATTGCCGGATCATTCTATTCGGAAACGGGAACCTACACAAAAACACTGACAAACTCAACCGGTTGCGATTCGCTAATCGTTTTAAACCTTACTGTGAATTTACCTTCCGATACGCTTATTTCTAAAACAATTTGTGCCGGCGACAGTGTAAATATTGGTGATTCTGTTTATAGTCAGTCAGGAACTTTCGAAAATATGCTTACAAATAAATTTGGGTGCGATTCGTTAGTTACGTTAATTTTAATTGTAAATCCTGTTCAGAAAACAACGATTGAAAAAACTATTTGCAGTGGCGATTCGGTAACTGTTGGACCTTTTGTTTTTCACGAATCAGGAACTTTCGAAAATACATTTAACAATCGTTTTGGTTGCGACTCCGTAATCATTCTTCATTTAACGGTAAATCCAATATCCGATTCGTTGCTCGAGGTTACTCTTTGCGAAGGCGATACTGTGCAAGTTGGAAATTCGATTTATTACAAAACCGGTATTTACGAAGAACATTTAATTAACCGTTTTGGCTGCGATTCGGTGGTAACTTTATCGTTAACAGTAAACCCGGTTCACAACACTTTACTAGAACAGACAATTTGTTTTGGAGACAGTGTAACAGTGGGAAATTTCGCTTATAAAAACGAGGGAAGTTACATCAATGTTTTAAACGGATTTTTGGGGTGCGACTCTATTGTTACTTTACAGTTAACGGTGCATCCATTAAACGACACATTAATTGAACGTACAATTTGCGAAGGCGACAGTATTGTAATTGGAGCGAGTTCGGTTTACAAAACATCAGGAAATTACACCGATATTTTAAGCAATAAATTTGGCTGCGATTCCACAATTAACCTTCAACTAACGGTAAATAAGATGAGCCATTCCATATTAAACGAAAACATATGCGAAGGTACTATTTACACCTTCGATGGAGCCAAATATTCAGAAAGTGGAAGTTACGAACACCATTTTTCCAATGAATTTGGGTGCGACTCAACAGTAGTATTAAACCTTAATGTTGTTCCACTACCCATTATTGATTTAGGTGTCGATTTTAATATGTTTGCTTCTGAAAGTGTAACGCTTGATGCCGGCAACGGGTTTGTTCGTTACCATTGGAATAACGGTGAAAATACGCAATCGATTTTGGTTCCGGGAACAGACGGATTTGGAACACATGCGTTTTCGGTAACAGTTGCCGATAAGTTCGGGTGTAGTGGTTCCGACGAGATTAAAATTACAATTTTCGACGATTCAAATCAGGAAAATATCTCGGAACCTTCATTGAAAATCTTCCCCAATCCTTCTCAGGGTAAACTTAATTTACTTCTGGATAAAGTGGCTGGCGAATACACAATAAGAGTATTCTCGAAAAATGGTTCGTTGGTGTACTCTGGTAAATTTAAAGGAGAAAAAGAGAAATTTATTAAACCACTTAATCTGAGCTTCTTACATCCTGGAATCTACTCTATTCAACTAATTTCCAACAACAAAATATTGGTTGAGAAATTTATAATTACTTATTTTTAGTCTTTACTATTGTTTTTACCGTTCCCTCATAAAAAAACAGCAATGCAAATAAACCACGGAAACGACAAATACAACTATTCGGAAGATATAAAAGCCGATTTCAGCTCGAATATATGGCACAAACCCCCACCCTCCTGGTTTTACAATAAACTAAGTGGTGTGCTAAAGTCAACCACCGATTACCCTCATCCCAATGCGAAAGAATTAAGAGAGCAGTTGGCAATTCATCATAAAACGAACACCGAAAACATCTGTATAACAAATGGTTCTGTCGAAGGTATTTTTCTTTTGGCGCAAATTTTTGCCACTAAAAAATCGGCAATCATCACTCCGTCGTTTTCCGAGTATGAAACGGCATGCCAACGATATAATCATAAAATAAACTTTCATTCCAATTCAGAAAAATGGTTCGAAAGGAAGATTACCGCAGAGCTAGTTTGGTTTGGCAATCCAAATAACCCCGATGGAAAAATCATTTCGTCAAATGCAATTGAAAGAATGGTTGTAGCGAATCCAAATACAATTTTTATTATCGATGAAGCATTTGCAAAGTTGACTGTTGCTCCCATTTCGGTAGTTGTGTTATTACAGAGATACACGAATTTAATTGTATTGCGGTCGTTTACAAAAACATTTTCTATTCCCGGAATCAGACTGGGCTATATTTTAGCCGACAAACAAATTATCTCGAATGTAAAAACGATAACAATTCCGTGGTCGGTGAATTCGCTTGCTATTGAGGCGGGGAAAATTATTTTAAAGAATTATTCGGAGATGTTACCCGAATTAGAAGAGCTAGTGGAGCTGAAAAACTATTTAGAAGTGAGTTTAAAAAAGATTCAGGAGATTAAAACATTTCCCTCGGAAACAAATTTTCTGCTTGCCAGATTAAAAAAAGGCAATGCTGCCGATTTAAAAAATTTCCTCATTAAAAACCACGGCGTATTAATTCGTAATGCATCTAATTTTCGTGGACTTGCACCAAGTTACATCAGGTTATCAGTTCAAAACAAAACAAAAACAAATTTGTTAATTGCCGGATTAAAACACTATTTTGATGAGCTATAATGACTTGATTCTACCTCTGCTTGCCGGATTTATTCTGGATACGATTTTGGGCGATCCTCGTTGATTACCTCATCCAATTCGTCTGTTTGGAAGTATTATTTCGTGGGGCGAGAAGGTATTAAATTTTGGAAAAAACAGAAAATTGAAAGGGGCTGTTTTATCAATTCTGCTTGTGGCAGGCACATGGCTTTTTTTGTTTCTTATGTTGAAATACATCTCTCAATTCAAGGTAATTTCAGTAGTTGTTACTTCAGTTTTTGTATTTTATGGTTTGGCAAATCACTCGCTGATAAAAGAGTCGATAGCCGTTATAAAGCAGTTAAATAAAAATGGAATTCAGGCAGGACGTAAACAGCTCAGCAGAATTGTAGGCCGGGAAACAGACCGTCTTTCTGAGAATGAAATACGAACTGCAGTACTCGAAACGCTTGCCGAAAATTTAAGCGACGGAGTTATTGCTCCGCTGCTCTATTACTTTGTTGGTGGTGTTCCGTTAATGTTTGCCTATAAAATGGTAAATACGCTCGACTCAATGATTGGCTACAAATCGGAAAAGTACCGCAATTTTGGCTGGTTTGCCGCTCGTCTCGACGATGTAATTAACTTCATTCCGGCACGAATAACAGCCCTGTTAATGGTTATTGTCACCCTCAATAGTAGAGGAGCAAAATTTATTTTTAAATATGGAAGAAAACACAGCAGTCCGAATGCAGGATACCCCGAAGCAGCACTTGCCGGAATACTAAACTGCCGGTTTGGCGGGCCAAATTTCTATCATGGCATTTTGGTTAATAAGCCTTTTATTGGTAGTAATTCCCGAATGGTAACCGACCGCGATATTTACATAGCAGCGGCCATCAATTTTGTTTCGACATTGGGAATAATCGCACTGTTTGTTTTATTCAATATTGCATAAAAAAACGGATGAATTAACTTCATCCGTTTTTATCAATGTTGGTATAAACTATATCCTATTTTTTTGTCTCATCTCCTGCAATTGAATCGCGCATTGAAGTGTCGGCCATTATATTTTTATATTTCATATAATCCATTATTCCAAGATTTCCGCTTCGGAATGCTTCCGATATTGCCAACATCTATCCTCTCATTTTCGCTCATCTACTAATAATTGTTTGTGATTCTAAATATATTATCGTAACTTTTTCAAACCATTAAGTTCAACAAAATCCAGATTTTTTTATTTAATAATTAAATTTAGGAGGAATTATTATGCCAAGTCCAGGTCAGGAACTATCCAGTATCGATTTTGAATCGATGATTGGTGGTCCGTTAGTTGCAGTAATTCATGCGCAGGCTCAGGCAGCCATGTCAACTGTAAATTTCATTAAAGAAGTTGGGTTTAAAAAACTTGAAACGGAAGAAGATGCAGGCGGCGACACTTCTACTGCCGAACCAATTTATGTTTCGTTTAAGTATCCCAAAGAGTTAAGTCCCTATCAGCCAGCAGTGGCTGCAAACCCTGATGCAACACCACCGGTTGCTGCATCACCCGCTGTTCCGGCGGTTTACGAAACGCAGGAGCTTAATGTTCCGATCTTAACTATTTTACCTATCCCGTTTATCAGAATTGATGAAACAACCGTTGATTTTAACGCTAAAATTAATTCTGTCGAATACCGCAGAACCAACACCAGTTTGAAGGTCGATGCTTCTTTGGAAGCCAAAGCCGGTTGGTTGTGGGGGTCGGCAAAATTAAAAGTGTCAACTTCATATCAGCGAACATCTCAACAGGGTAACAGTGTTAACCGTACCTACTCAATGGCCGTTCATGTAAAAGCGGTTCAGGATGAAATGCCGGCGGGAATGGAAAAGATGCTAAGTATTCTTGAGGGAGCAATTACCTCTCAGCCTAGCACTACTTAACTTTTTAAGTTGTTATAAGCTGCCTGCAATATGGACAGGCAGCTTATACGTTTTCAACGAAGAATGTTTCATTTTTAAAAAATTACCATGGCTTTTATAGGAGATTATTTAGGGCAACTCATGGCCGAAGTTACCATGGCCAGGATGCATGCCGACTTGGAAGCAGTTCGAATAGCAGAAATGTATGCCAATCACCCCTTGTTAAAAAATATGCCAATTCCAAGGTTTCGGTTACCAACCGTTGAAATTGATGTACCGGTAGTGATAAAAAACCTGGATGACTCTGACCCTAATGCTTTACTTCGGGGAACTCCCGACACAAAAAAAATGCGTGAGTCTTTTAAAGCCCTCATTCCTGAAATTTTAAGGGAAGAAAAAATTAGGGTAAATCAAGAAAAGCTACGGAAAATTAGAAATATTGTTGATGCCGAAACCCAAAAGGCAGAAATATCGCATAAATTTGTTGATTCAAACTCGTGGTCAGAATATCTTTCTACGGTAACTGCGAAGGCAATTAAAGAGGTTCGGTTATCGAATGATACTGCGAAAATATCATCGGTAAAAACAAAATTACAAGCCAAAAGCAAAGTCGACTTTCAGAACCTGAAAATTGTCCCCCCCCGACTGGAAGTCCTCGTTACAACAGCACAAATAAAAGAGGCTGGTGCCAAAGAAAACATTACGATGCTACGTTTAAAAATAAATGAAGAGGCTTACGAATGGACACAAATTGACACCGAAGAGGGAACGAAAAACAGACTTGTGATGGAGTAAAAAGCAGTAATTGTTATTGCTGATTCATTCACTTGCGAGCTGTTTCCTGT
>WGCT01000055.1 GCA_015493625.1 Draconibacterium sp.
AGTTACCCGAAAATACAATTAAAAATTGATTCTTTTTATAATAGATTGTTAGATTTTGAGACATAAGACGATTATACTTTGTATTTGTGTATTAAAATATAACAAACAAAAACAGTTTTGTATGATGTATAAAATTTAGTTTTTACGAAATTATTGTAGCACGACGGCCAGGGATTGCAGCGGCATTGCGTTGCAGGCGCGCCCGAGTGGTTGTTGCCAAACGGCTGCGACCGAAGGAAGCACACGGATTGGATACAACCACCGGAGTGCGACAAAACCAATAGAGCGAAAAGCCCGCCCGGGCCGCAAAAAATACAATAACTATTAAGATTTATTTTGAAGATTTAACATTGTTTTTTTGCATCTTGCATGAACTTAAAAACGAGAAAATAGTTATTAAATACAAAAAAGAAATATGATGAAAAATATAATGATTGTTGGAATTTTGTTGTTTGCTTTTATGGCAACACAAGCACAAGACACAAAGAAAATGAGTCGTAAAGAGCGAAAAGCGGCACGAGAGGCCAAATTAATTGAAGATACAAAAACGGCACTCGAGAACAAGGATTTTGTTTTTTCGGCTACGCAAATGTTGCCATCGGGGGCGCGTAGCAGGTCGCTCACATCGACTTACGATGTGCGGGTAAAGAACGACACCATTATTTGCTACCTGCCGTATATGGGCACTGCGCACATGGCAAGTTACGGGGGAAACGAGTCGCCAATGGATTTTACACAACCCATTGAAAAATACCAATTTGAAAAGACAAAAAAGGGGTACGAAATTAAGTTTAGTGTAAACAACAAAAGCGACCGGTTAAACTTTTTCTTTCAAATTGCCGATAATGGATCGAGTTCGCTGTCGGTAAACAGCACCAACCGCTCGTCGATTTCGTATATTGGCAATATTGAAAAACCTGAGGAGAAAAAATAGCGCTATTTTCACATCTCGAACGGGAGTTTTTTAACCAGTTCAATTTTATGAGGTGTAACTTTTGCCTGCATAGGAATTACCTCGACACCGGCTTTTACAGCCTGTTTTAATAGTTGGGCATATTGTGGGTCGATCTCTTTTGCAGGGGCAAAAACGTCCACATCTTCGCGCTGAATAACGTACAGCATTACGGCGCGTATTCCTTTTGCTTTTACCTCCATTAATGTGCGAAGGTGCTTTTGTCCACGGGTGGTTACCGCATCGGGGAAAAGAGCGTAATGTCCCTCTTTTAGCGAAACATTTTTTACTTCAATAAAACATTTTTCGGTTTCGTTTTCGGCAAAAACATCGAACCGCGAATCGCCAAACTTAACCTCACGCTTTACAAACGTATACCCTGCCAGTTCGGAAATTGTTCCTGCAACGACAGCATCGAACGCAAGTTTGTTGGGGTTTCCGGTATTTATTCCAACCCAGCTGCCGTTTATTTTAATCATTTCCCACGTAAATTTTGTTTTGCGTTTGGGGTCGTTAACCGGAGTTAAATAGACCTCGGCACCTTCTTCGAGACAACTTTTCATTGTTCCCGAGTTGGTGCAGTGTGCAGTAACTTCGGTATTGTCGTCTAACAATACATCGGCTAAAAACCGTTTGTACCGCTTTATTAAACGACCGTGAATTAGTTTTTCGGGAAATTCCATACCTAATTTTGTTTTGGCTCAAATGTATTTAAATCTGCCCCTTGTACAAAACGAAAAACCTGTTAAAATCCAACTTTCTTTCTATTTTTGTACTGAATTTTAAATACAACAATGCAAAACATCTATCCCGGGAATTTTGAGGTAAAAATTGGTTTCGACCGCATTCGCGAAATGTTGCACGGCAAATGTTTAAGCGCAATGGGAAACGAGTGGGTCGACGAGATGCAGTTTCAAACCCGCTTTGGTGTTATTACCAACCAGTTGGGCGAGGTGTCGGAGTTTTGTCGTATTGTTCGCGAGTTCGACAGTTTTCCTGCCAGTCATTATTACGATTTACGCGGCGCACTTCAAAAAATTAAAATTGAAGGGCGATTTTTAGAGCCTGCCGAACTTTTCGATTTGAAACGTTCGCTGGAGTCGGTGCGTGCCATTGTAACATTTTTCAATAAACGCGAGGAGGAGATTTTCCCACTGTTAAAACGGAAAACCGCGCAAGTTCAGGTGTTTCCGTATATTTACGACCGCATTGAAACCATTATCAATAAATTTGGAAAAATTCGTGATAACGCTACGCCGGAGCTGGCACAAATCCGCCGCAACATTTTATCGCGACAGTCGAATATGTCGCGGCGGCTGCACGCCATTTTAAAACAGGCGCAAAAAGACGGGTTGGTTGAAGACGATGCAACGGTTAGTATTCGCGACGGGCGCGCGGTAATTCCAATAAACGCAGGAAACAAACGGAAACTGAAAGGGATTATTTACGACGAATCGTCGACCGGAAAAACTTCGTACATCGAGCCCAACGAAATTGTTGAGATGAACAACGAAATCCGCGAGCTGGAATATGCCGAACGACGCGAAATTGTATTGATTCTCACCAATTTTTCGAACAGTATTCGCCCCTACCTCGAAGATCTTTTTTATTCGTATGATTTTTTGGGCGAGATAGATTTTATCAGGGCAAAAGCATTGCTGGCCGTTGAGTTTAACGCCATTTCACCCGAAATAATTAATGCACCGTTTATCGACTGGCAGCGGGCGGTTCATCCGCTTTTAATGCAGTCGCTAAAAAAGGAGAAGCGTAAAATTGTGCCGCTAAATATCTGGCTCAATTCCGAAAAACATATTTTACTGATATCCGGGCCCAATGCAGGTGGTAAATCGGTGTGTTTGAAAACGGTAGGACTGCTGCAATATATGTTGCAGTCGGGGCTGTTAATTCCGGTAAGCGAAGCAAGCAAGGCCGGTATTTTCGAACGACTTTTTATCGATATTGGCGACGAGCAGTCGTTGGAAAACGACTTGAGTACCTACAGTTCGCATTTAATGAATATGAAACATTTCGTTAAAAACAGCAACGAAAAAACACTGGTTCTTATCGATGAATTTGGAACAGGAACGGAGCCGATGTTGGGCGGTGCCATTGCCGAATCGATACTTGACAAGTTGAACAAACTGCATACTTTTGGCGTAATTACCACGCACTACACCAACCTGAAACATTTTGCGTCGTCGGCTGATGGAATTGCAAACGGTGCTATGTTGTACGATTCGCAACATATGAATCCGCTTTTTCAACTTGAGATTGGGAAACCGGGCAGTTCATTTGCTTTCGAGATTGCACGAAAAATTGGCCTGCCCGAAGACATTCTCGATATGGCAACCGATAAAATTGGGAAAGACCATATCGATTTCGACCGGAATTTGCGGCAGATAAACCGCGACAAACGGTACTGGGAAACCAAGAGGCAAAAAATAAGAAAGGTTGAAAAAATTCTGGACAACACAGCCGAAGATTACGAAACGGAGCTAAAGAAAATTCAGAAAGAGCGGAAAGAGATACTAAAAAAAGCAAAAGAGGAGGCCGACGCACTTTTAAAAGGAGTGAACAAACGAATTGAAAACACCATTCACGAGATTAAAAAAGCGCAAGCCGAAAAAGAGAAAACCCGACAGGCGCGCGAAAATATAATTGACTTAAAAAAAGAGGTTGACAGAAAAACTACCGGCGACGACAAAAAGATTTCGCACAAACTAAAAAAGTTACGCGAACGCGAAGAACGCCGCGAGAAACACCGCCCCGAGGAATATAAAAAGCCACCGGTTCAACAAGAGACAGTTGAGCAAAAAACCGAACTTTCAAAAGGCGATAAAGTACGTATTAAAGGGCAACAGACAATTGGCGACGTAATTGAAATAAACAGTAAAAACGTGGTTGTGGCTTTTGGACAACTGATGACAACTGTTTCGCGAAAAGAAATTGAGCGGCTGAGTAACAACGAAGCGAAAAAACTGAAAAATAAACGCACAACAAAACCGTCGGTACTTTCAGCAAACTTTTCGGAGCGACGATTAACATTTAAACCCGAAATAGATATTCGAGGACAGCGGGTTGAAGAGGCAATTCGGAAAATACAAGAGTTTATCGACGAAGCAATTATGTTTGAGGCAGCACAACTACGGATTTTGCACGGTAAAGGAAATGGTATTTTAAAACAGACTATTCGCGACTATTTACGCTCGGAGCCGATGGTAAAAAACTACAAAGACGAGCATGTTGATTTTGGAGGAGCAGGTATTACGGTGGTTCATCTGGCCATGTAAATTTCAACACCAAAATCACCGGGCTAAAAGCCACAGTGTAAAATTTGGACTCCTTTCGACACAAATTATTGTATGGTAGTAAATAATGGTTCGGTACATTTTATAAACATCTCATAAACAGAGAATTACAAGGCATAAAGTGATTGTGTAATTTACTAAAAATCAAACCTTTGCAGCTTTGCGAGAAACAAAAATTTAACGAAGTATTGAGTAAGATAAACAATGGGAAAAGGAAAAATAACATTCGCATGCGAAGTTCATCGGGATCCGAAAAGCTAAATGGATTTAGTATATCCACTTTGGAATCTTTACTGTGCAATCGAAAATATTTTACAATAC
>WGCT01000056.1 GCA_015493625.1 Draconibacterium sp.
CGTTTATTCCCTCTTTTAAATAGGAGGCATCGGTTTTGCCAATTACCAATAAAGTTATGTTCATTCTGCTTATTGAATTATAATTTTATAAATTTACACTAAAATTAAAGGTATAATACCAAAATTACGTTAAAAATAAGCGATAAAGATTATCAAATTATTTGAACTCTTTTTGAATTAAGAGCATTTTTGCACAGTTTTTGAGATGCCGGATGCGTTTACCTGAAATAAAAAAGATATGACAGCAGTAAAAAAAATAGTATTCCCGTTTATTTTTATTCTTGCCCTTTTGTTGGTTTCAACAGTTGCAAAATCGCAGATTGAGATCCCTAACGATATAATCAGAAGCCTTGAAAAGGGAAATGCAAAATTACTCTCCGACTATTTTAACGACAATGTAGAACTGGTTGTGCTCGATAACGACAATGTATACAGCAAAGCACAAGCAAAGCAAATTGTTAAAAATTTCTTCGATAGTTTTATCCCCGAGAGTTTTACAATTATTCATCAGGGAGGCAAAGAGGGATCGAAATATGTTATTGGAAACTTAAAGACGAATAACGGAAATTTCAGAATCTATTTTTTACTGAAAAAGGAGAAAGGGAAAGATTATATTCATCAACTTCGAATTGAAAAAAAGTAGACCCGATGAAAAAGGGCAAACAAAAGTTTACTCGAATTATTAAGCTAAGAGATAGAATTGTAGAGAATGCAAAAACAGCATCTTTACCTTTTTTCGACGGTGTACCAATTTACGATGTAACTCTGTTCTTTTGGCGAAGTATAATCGACGGGTCGATAACAACACGCGCATCGGCAATTGCATTTTCGTTTTTTGTCGCCTTTTTCCCCGGATTAATTTTTGTATTTACCCTTATTCCATACATCCCCATCGATAATTTTCAGGCAGAACTGCTTCAGCTAATCGAGGGGATTGTTCCACAAAGTACATTTGCAACCATCGACGAAACAGTTACCGACATTGTAATGCAACCCCGGAGCGGTTTGTTATCGCTTGGTTTTTTTCTGGCTCTTATTTTTTCGACAAACGGACTAGCTTCTATGATGAGCGCTTTCGATGCAACTGTTCATAGTATTTACCGAAGAACATGGATAAGCCAGCGCATTACAGCAATTGTTTTGCTTTTTATTATGCTTCTATTAATAACCATTACAATTGCTCTTTTAGCCGGTGGACAAGTACTAATAAACTACCTCGATAATTTGCATTTTTTCAGAGACAATTTTATTTTATACCTACTTGTTGTAATAAAATGGATAATTACGGTAGCACTTTTCTTTTTTACCTACGCTTTTCTTTATTATATGGCACCGGCAAAAAAAACCAAGTGGCGGTTTATTTCGGCCGGAGGTACTTTGGCTACCATTTTAAGTATTATTACACTGGCCGGCTTTGCCTATTACATAAATAATTTTAGCCAGTACAACAAACTTTACGGCTCTATTGGTACATTGCTAATTGTTCTTTTACTGATGTATGTTATGTCGTTAATTCTATTAATCGGATTCGAGCTGAATGCCAGTATTTATCAGGCACACACAACACCACGCGGAAAACCCACCATTGAAAAATGGTTGCAGGGCGATTTTAAATAATTTGCCTTATTAAAGAAAACAAAAATTCAGCCAGAACTAAATACACTTGCAATATTTAACCCCAGGCTAAAAAGACTGTGTGAAAATATGACTATTCTTTGCCCCCGAAAAATCGGGGCAGGCTGTTGTATTTATCAAACAGTTATTGTTTAGTCCTGCTGAGTAGTAACAAAATATCAAATAATAAAGTTATACTCAATCCATTTAGGTTTTCGGGAATTGAGGCGAAGTTATTTTCTTTCACAGCGAAGCGATAAACTGCGAGGTTACTACAATGTTTTTCGATGAGGCAGTGGGCAAAAAGAACGAGCATAATTCCGATGTATATCGGGACGAAAAGCTATGTGGTTTGAGTATATATTCCCTTTTTTGCTTTTATCGAGATGTTTTTATTAACATCTGTTTAGTTGTATACATCAGTGTAACCGGTCGGGGCATGTTCGGGCAGAATTCTGAACATCGCACAGCCAAATCCAACTTTTTCACGGTATTCGATCTTTAAATCGTAGTGTTTATCCTTTTCGAGTTTTACAATGGTGCTTTTCCATTCACTCAACGGGTTTTTATCCCAATAATCAAGAATTAGTTTACCATCCAAAAACATACGGAAACCATCATCGGCCTCCATTCCAATTTTATAAGAACCGGTTTCGGGTACTTTTAAAAAACCGGTCCAACGGATAGAGAAATGGTCGTCGGTTAAACCAGGTGCAGGAGAATAACCGCCCCAATAATCAAAGTCAATCGTTTTGTCTGTTCTTTCATAAACTGGGCCGCCCTCTAAGTTTTCATTATTAAAATACGAAGCTTTAAGTCCGGGTTTATTTTTCTCTGTGAACAACACATTGGAAAGGGTAAGTAGTTTCTCTTTTTCTGTAAGCTGCACATTTTCTTCCGACAATCCATTTACCCATTCAAAACTTCCTCCCTTTCGTGCGGTAATGTTAATATTGTTAAGAGCTACACCATCAACAGGCTTATGTGCCGTTCCTGCCATACTGATTGCAATATTTGCATAGTTACAGTTGATATTACTAAAATACAGATTTTTGAATACAGGGTAGCTTTTCCCGTTTTCCGATGCCATAAAGGCGCTGTAATCGGTTTCGACGCGAATGGCTTCGTGACGTATGTTTTCCATCTTAATATCTTTGAAAAAAATATTTTTAACATAACCGCCTCTGGAGGCATTCGATTTTATCCTTATACCAATGCCTGTATTTTTAAATAAACAGTCATGGACAAATACATTTTTTATGCCTCCGGCTGTCTCACTGCCAAATACCGCACCACCGTGACTAATTCCGGTGGTTATGTGTCTTATAACAATATTTTCTGAAGGGATATTTACCCGACGGCCGTCTTCGTTGATTCCCGATTTGATGGCAACGCCATCATCACCTGCATTGATGTAGCAATATTCTATTAATGCATCTTTAGATGAATCGAGGTTGATGCCGTCTGTATTATGACCTCCCCGCGTTTCAATTTGCAAACCACGTACAATCACATTTTCACAATAGACAATGTCAAATGTCCAAAAAGGACCCGGGGAAGCGATCGTAAAGCCCTCAAAATAAACATTCTTACAATTTATAGGGCTTATGAACTGCGGCCTGAGCGCCGCTTCTGGTGTTCCGCATATTCTTTTTTCAGGAGGAATATTTTTTAATACTTTATTTTTGTAGATATCCTTGATGGTTTTTTCACCTTGCATCGTCATAGGCCACCATTTTTGACCGTTACCAAATAATTTTCCCGGTCCGGTAATGGCAATGTTTTCACAGTTATTGGCATAAATTAGCGGCGAGTAATTATAAACTTCTGTACCGGCCCAGCGCGTAAAAACAACCGGCAGATAATCTTCCGGATTGTCACTAAAATGGATTTCTGCTCCCTCTTCAAAATGAAGCTTTACGTTGCTTTTTAAATGAATGGCTCCCGTAAACCATTTCCCTGCAGGAACCAACACCTGACCGCCCCCGGCAGCATTACATGCTTCGATTGCTTTTTTAAATGCTTCAGTATTTTTTGTTATTCCGTCACCTTTAGCACCATAATCAAGAATGTTAAAGGTTTTATCTCGAAATACAGGCTTTTTTAATTGCTGCATTTCAAAAGGTGTAAAAATTGGTTCAATCTCAGAAGGCCTTTGAATTGCTGCCAACGCTGTTTGATTTTCTTGGGCAAATGTTAAACCTGATCCTAAGATTGTATACGCAATAATAAAAATTAGAAATAATGCTGTTTTTTTTAGTTCGAATGTACTTTTCATAATTTATCCTCAATGGAATATACCAATAGTTCGTTATATTTTTGTATTTTCCTGATAATCAGCAAAATATAAAAGCAGGGCGATTTTGATAAAAGGCTGAAAATCAGCAGATTCCTTCGGAATAACGAACAATTATAATGTTTGGATTATCTAACCTGAATTAGTTCCCCATTTTTATCTGACTGCTAATTTTATCGTTTTTTGCCTGATGGTTCATTTTCAATGTATAAATCATTGCTTCAACCTGGCGCAATAAATTGCGTTTATCTTTGCTTGGTGCATAAACATAGCCAAAGGCAACTACTACCCGTTGGTTGGTTGCATCGAGTTCGGCCAGTTCTATATACGGACCTCCCATAAAATCGTTTTGTACCCGCCACAATCCACGCATTTCTGATGCATAATTTTTATTGTGCTCAAAAATGTTAAATGTCTGTTTTACTCTTTTTTCGGTGGTCATATAACTCCCTTTTGTTGGCCCGGGAACGTCTTTTCGTAAAACACTGTCGCGGTAATGTACTAAATAATCGACTGTAAAAATGCTGTCGGAAGCATACGGAATTGTATATAATAGTATGCCTTGCGATATTTCGGGAGTTTCGTACCTGAACCATATAAAATTCTTTTTTTGCTCGCTAATAACAAAGCCCGGAGGTACATGCATGGTAACCCCAAAATCTCTTTTCAGGACGTTATAAACCGATTTCTCGTAGAACTTTTTATAATTCATTGTAAATCGTTCTTTTTCGGCTGCAAGAAAGTACGATAATATTTTATTGCTGTTTTTATTAAATAGTTCAATAAATTTTTTGGGAGTTTTTGCCTTTATCTGTACTGTTGCCTGTGGATATGCCCAAACATCGTCGGTAAACGAAATGCCTTCTTTTTTTACATTCTCCGAAATACTGGTTTGAATTATGTTTCGTGTGCTTTTGAAAATACTTTTAAATGCAGCATGCGGAACATGAATTAAATCGAAAACGGGTTCGTCTTGTGGCAACCCCACATGTGTCTGTGCCAGTGTTTCGCGAATTACTTTTCCCGGAGTGCCGTCCCACAATTCATCGGAAATTACAACAACTAACTCTCCCGATTTCCCGGTAATGTTTTTATGAATAACTTTTCCGTCGTTTTTACACGATTGCAAACCTACTACAGTGAGAATCAGTAAAAACAGAACAATGTTTTGTGTGCGCATTTTATTCAAATTTAAGGTTTAATAGAACTGCCTTTATCAAAAACCTTACCAGTATTGAAAATGGCATAAAAAAAATCCCGACTCTGAAAAAGTTTCAGAAGCGGGATTCTTTTTTTATAAGTTACCGACAATTAACTGTCAATTTTTTCAGTCTTCGACTTGCTTTTTTCAGGTTCATCTTCTTTTGTCGCATTTTTAAACTCTTTCATTCCTTTTCCGAGGCCTTTCATAAGCTCCGGAATTTTACGTCCGCCAAAAAGTAAAAGAACAATTATAAGTATTATTATTACTTCTTGTGGTCCTACAAATCCTGCTATTATAAATAAATTCATATCAAAAAAGATAAAATTGGTTTTCTACAAAAGTAGAACTTTTTTTTAAAAAGTTCCGTTAATAATTTTTATTATATCGTTTGCGTTTGCATAAAGTACCAAAGCTAACAATAAAATCATTCCGGCAATTTGTGCATATTCTAAAAATTTCTCGTTAGGTTTTCGGCCGGTAATCATTTCGCCCAGCAAAAACATTACATGCCCTCCGTCTAATGCCGGAATGGGCAACAAGTTCATAATAGCCAGAATAATGGAAATAAATGCAGTCATATTCCAAAACGAGTACCAGTCCCAAGTTCCCGGAAAGATATTCCCGATGGTTGCAAAACCTCCCAGCGATTCGTAACCCTTTGTTTTTTTGTTAAATATTAGTTTAAACTGTTTCAGGTAATCTTTTGTTGTTTGAACGCCGCGGCTTATTCCGGCAGGTATAGAAGCAAAGAACCCGTATTTTATTGTTTTGAATTTAAAAACTTCGGGGGTATTAAAAACCGGATAAAAACCGATTTTGCCATCTTCGCCAACGGTAACTTTTTTTGTTATTAAACTGCCGTCGCGCTCGAGTTCCATCTCAATCTCTTTCCCTTTTTTTGAATTAAGATAATGCGAGAACTCGTCGTAATAGTCGAATGATTGGTCATCGACTTTCTTCAGAATATCGCCTTTTTTCAATCCTGCAACTTTTGCAGGCGAGTCTTTTATTACTTTGCCAACACTGTGATTGAATGGAAATCGCGGATTAATAATTGACTTGCTTTTTAGTAAAAGCGCCAAATCTTCGTCGCTGATATTAATATTTACTTTTTGTCCGTTTCGCTCAACTTGTACAGTTTTTACATTGTCTAAAACAATGGTTGGAACAATTTTATTAAAGTTTTCGATGTACTTGTTGTCAACCGTTAAAATTTTATCTCCATTTTGAAATCCGATTTTTTCCCCGACTTCATTTACCTCAATCCCGAATTTTGCGTTCTCGGTGGGCAGGTACGATTCACCCCAAGCGTACAAAATACCGATGTAAATAACCAATGCAGTTATAAAATTCATAATTACCCCGCCAAGCATAATCAGCAGTCGCTGCCACGTTTTTTTCGAACGAAATTCCCAGGGTTGCGGCGGTAGTTTCATTGCCTCTTTGTCCATCGACTCGTCTATCATTCCTGAAATTTTCACAAAACCACCCAGTGGCAA
>WGCT01000057.1 GCA_015493625.1 Draconibacterium sp.
CGAGCCATCTCAAGGTTTTGCTCCTGATCTTTACCAACCGGAACAAAATCGGCTTTATGAATAATAATATCGGCAGCCATTAAAACAGGGTAAGTTAACAGTCCGGCATTTACATTGTCGGGTTGCTGACGAGCTTTATCTTTAAACGAAGTAGTGCGCTCCAATTCACCTAAATAGGCATTCATATTCAGAAAAGCATAAAGTTCCGAAACTTCGGGTACATCGCTCTGAATAAAAATAGTTGCCTTTTCGGGGTCAATTCCACAGGCAAGATATTCAGCCAAAACCTGGCGAACACCGGCTTGTAAATTCCCAGGTGTTGGATGCGTGGTTAACGAGTGAATGTCGGCAATAAAAAAATAGCACCTAAAATCGTTTTGCATTTTAATAAAGTTCTGCACAGCACCAAAGTAATTTCCGAGGTGCAAAAATCCTGTAGGTCTTATCCCGCTTACAACTGTCGGTTTGTTCATCTTAATTCTTGTTTTTAAAGTGCTGCAAAAATAGATATTCGAACCTAAACTAAAAAATGTATTGAACGAAGAAGGTGAAAAAACGGTTATTGGTAACAAAAAAAGTGGCATTCCGGAAATTGGAGATGCCACTTTTTTGTTGATAAAGTTTCAATTAATTTGTATCGTTCAGTTTTGTAATGTCGAGAATAAAACCTTCCATTCCAACAATTTTGTTTCCAATATAAATTGGATTTGCCGAAAGAATATGTTTGCCGGTTGAGCCGTCTTTGCATCTGCGTTCGGCAATAACTCCCGAGATGGTTTCGCCTGCCATTACTTTTTTGAAAGACTCTTCAAGTTTCCCAACTTCCGATGGTTTTCTTGTAAGTTCGAAATGGTGCCCGATTACTTCGTCTTTACTGTCGAATTTATAGAGTTTAAGCCACGCTTCGTTTACATCGACAATAACGCCGTTTTCGTCGAGGCGATAATAGCCGGCGCCACTGTTACGAACGGCAAAGGTCATGTGTTCGTTCAGTTTTTCTGCTTCCGAAATATCGAGAATAAAACCTCCCAGTCCAACAATTTCTCCGTCTTCGAAAACCGGATTTGCCGATAGCAGATGTTTGCCGGTCGAACCATCGAAACATTTTCGTGTAACGGGAATTCCGGTAATTATTTCGCCGTTTAATACTTTGGCTACCAAATCGTCTAATTCTGTCAGGTTCTTTTTGTCGCGAGTTACCGCGTAGTGTTTGCCAACCACTTTACTGCGGTCTTTGCATTTATACATTTCGAGCCAGGCATCGTTAACGTCAAGTATTGTTCCGTTTAAGTCGAGGCGGTAGTAGCCGGCAACACTCTCGTCGACAGCTTTTTGCAGATTTTGCATACGCTCCTCTTTTTCGTCAATGTCAATCACTTCCCATCCGGTAATCATTGCTTTAATGCTCGAGAGCGGTGTGTCGCCGGTGGTTGTTAAATAAACGTGCGCAATAACAAAAGCCAGCAAAGTAAATGCCCCGAAAGTGTGAATTACGGCAATGGTACTTAATCCGAAAACATGCCCCGGATTGTTTGGATACACATAAAATAGGTAGATGAATCCGGTAATTACCTGAACCGGAAGTACCAGCAGTTTTAGTCCGAGATAAATAAGGCGTTGTAACGGATTAAACTTGTTGTAAATGGTTTTATGGGTAGGGTGGGGAGCTCCTTTAAAAATACCTGTTATGTAGTACGAAATTTGTTCTTTTATAAATTTTGTTGTGGGAATGTACTGTTTCCACTCGCCGGTAACAAAATGCCAGAAAATGGCAAAAACAATAAGAACCAGTAGCGCCCATGCGGCAATGTTGTGAAGTTGCACTGCATGTTGAAATCCTATTATATGGTAGGCACCGTGAACTTCGAATCCGGTAAATGCCAAAAAGAAAATTAGTAATGCCTGATTCCAGTGCCAGAATCTCTCAAATCCTCTGTATATATATGTCTTCTTCTTCATAATTCTTCAATTATTTTTTAATAATTCGTAGTGTTGCGTGAATGATAACTCCGAGTAACGAGAGGAGAATCATAATAACTCCTGTTACATCGAGCAGGTTATTATAGTCGCGTCCGGGCAGGTAAAAGTCGGTTACTTTAGCCAGCCTTCCGTTACGCGAGTGGCACTCGGTACAGGTAAGCGACTCTTCGCGCGGTGCTACCATGTGGTTTACCGGCCAGTCCATTTGAGTTGAAACAAATCCAAACTTCCCACTGTATGGAAGACCAACTTCAGCCATTCCGGTTTTCGCGGCTTTATTCCAGTCGAAATTTAACCAGTACGAAGTGGTGTCTTTCCCAAACAGATGAGGAATTATCATGTAATTATTTTTGGCGTCGTAAATCTGCTTTCCTGTAAATCGTTTAACCGGAATAATTTTTGAATTCTTATCGGTGTAGTTGCCTAAAAAGTAGTTTAAATGAACTGTTTTTGTCGGGTCAATTTTGTCGCCCATTATATAGTGGCGTGCTTCTCCGTTCGACCAAATGTATTCGGGTTTAACATTTTTCTTCCAAATAAAGCTACCCTTTTTGGTGTGATACGTCATTGCTCCGGCACTGTCTTTTTTCATCATCATGCTTCCATCGGGATTAAATTTCCCGGCGGTCGACCAGTCCCAGTACATTTTTGTCGGATTAACTTTTGCAAACTCGGGAATATGGCAAGTCTGGCAAGCAATCCGGTCGGTGTGCTCGTTTAATATCGGGTTTTTATGAGGTGCTTCGGTGTGGCACTCTTCGCAACTAACCCGGTTTTTGTTGGCCGACGCAATAGAATACAAGTTCCCTTTAATGTCGTGTCTTTTGGTTTTGTGGCACTCTATACAACCCATATTTGCACTGTTCATTCCCATATGAACATCAACTTTTCGCGATGTTTTATTCAATGCCATCTCCAAATCGCCGTGTTTTACATTGTTTCCGCCACCGCCAACATAATGGCAGGCGCCACAGTTATGACGCTGTGGTTTCCCAATGCTTCTTAAAACTTTTTTGTAATCGAACGGATGCGAAGCAATTCCGCAAATTACTAGCTCTTCTTTTGCAGGAAGCCCGTAATCGCCGGTGGCTTTTTTGTAAATTCCCGATTGGTCGTGGCAAACAATACAGTCGATGTTTCTGCTGTCGTCGAATTTTGCATTCATGTCTTTCCACCCATAACCAATATGGCAACTCGAACAGAGCTTTTCGTTCGATTTTGTGCCGATACAGAAATTGTTTACAATGTTTTTTTTGCCAAGCATAATGGTGTCGCCATTATCTTTAATGTATGGTTTCGCCCATTTCCAGTGCGAAGTGGCCATCACTTCCTGGTCGGTTTTGTTGTGGCACGAAAGACAGGCTTCGGTTATTTGCTGGGGCGAATCAAAGTCTTGTTGCAAAATTTTAAATTTGCTGTGGTCGACTTTGGCAACGGTGTCGACCTCGTAATTAACAAGTTTAATAGGAACGTGCTCAGTGTGTGTGGTTGTGTTGTAAATGTAGATACCACCTAGTACCCATGGAATGGCAATAGCGATAAACAAAGCTAAAAGCTTAATGAATTTTTGTTGCGATTTTTTAACTGTTAGCATTATAATTGGTTTTTAGACTTATTAATAAGATAGCTGTTTTTTTATACTGAAAAGGTCTGCTCTAAATGGTGTTGAAGCTCTTTAAATCTGTTTTTATCGCAATGTTCGGAGTAGATTCCTACAAAATCCCAAACATCGTCTTTTACAAATAACGAAACAAGCGACGAGTCGAACAGGTGAAAGTTGCAGCTGAATTTTATGCTTTCCATTCCTGTTAAAAATGTATCGAATTCAATTGGTTTTGGAATTTTAAAAAAGAACTGATTTGGATTCTCTTTGTCTTGATAAATTCCTTTATCGAGTTCTTTAAACTCAATATACTTTTTAAAGTAAATTAAACTGTTGTAGCTCTCAATACTTTTTGAAGGCAGAAACTTAATGCCAAGTTTTTTAAACTCGGCAACTAATTTTGGTAGAATATCTTTGTTTTCGATATTTACACGAATACAAGCGTGCGATTTGTTTTTTACAACTACCTGCCCCGGAGCAATTCGTAAACGTAAATTAAACTGTTTTGTCAGCAGCGGAACATTACGGAGAATGATGTCTTGAAAACATGCAATTTGTTTCTTTACCGGCAAAAACAGATGCCAGTCGTGAACATGTTTGTTCTCGGGGAAATTATTTTTCGAATAGTAGCCAGGCTTGGGATCCGACTCTAAAACCAGACAGCTTAAACTTTTGCTAAGCGGCGAACTGGCCATGTCAATCTTCATCGAGAAGCAGGTTAACCCTGCCATATCTTGATTGTTCATCTTTTCTGTTTTTTAAAGTTTTTATTTTTTTAATTTAAAACTTAATTGGATGGCGGCACAAATATAATGAATTTATGTTCGTTGTGGTAGGGTTGTGTCGTAGATTCATTCTAATTAAACAACTTTAATTTGATGGTATAAAAACGATGTTGTTCTTTGTGATTATGTTCGACGTTTCTCCACTTTGTTTATTCGTTAAAGTTGTGAGCAATAAGAGTGAAATTATTGCTTTTTTTTGGGTACGATTTGTAGTCGCCAGTGGTTGGTGCGTAGACAATTTGTATTTTCCTGTTGTTGAAAAAACAGTTGATGTATATTTGTCCTGAATGAATAAACAATGGTATAGTGTGGTACAGCTATTTAAAAGTCATCTAAATATTCATAAATACTTGTATAAAATAAATATTAGTGCGTATATTAGTGGTTCAAAGAAAAATAGCACAGTATAGCACAGTGAGATGATTACAAGTATTTCTCAGTCGTTAAAAGAGAGGATTAGAAACTGGGTTTTAGTGAAAATTCAGGGTGGGGAGTGGCTTCCCGGCGAAAAAATTTCGTCGATAAATCAAATTGCTATAGAGTTTGATGCAAGTCGCGAAACTGTTCGGCTGAGTTTGGAGAATCTTGTTCAGCGCGGAGTTCTGCAACCGAAGCAGGGAATGGGTTATTTTGTCGCTTCGCAGAGTGGAATAAACTTGCGGGTAGCGCTTCTTTGTAAAATAGATGGCGTGTATGTAAAACCAATTTATCAGGGGTTGGTTGACGAAACAGGAGAAAATATCTCCATACAAATTAACGAAATACGTCAACCGCAAAAAGCGTTAACTGCACTGCTCGAAGATTTTATTACCCGCCAGGCCATCGACCGCATTCTTATTATTCCCGAACCGGGGAAAGAGGAAGAAATTGATGCTTTTCTGCGGCCCTTTAAACGCCGCATTCAAATAGGCTGGATTGATAAAGCCCCTGCAAAAACAAAAGACCCGGTGTTTTTGTGCGATTATAAGGCGTGTGTAAATATTATTGTAGATCATTATAGAAATAGCGATATAGAACAAATGTTTTATTACTCACGAAATCCTGAAGACCATTCGATATTCACAACCATGCGCAAAACATTCAGGAAAGCAATCTCTTCTAACAGCAATTCAAATCTTGTTATTTCCGACTGGCAACATTTGTTGTCGATAATTAATAGGCAAAACAAGCCGATTGGTATTTTAGCTGAGTCGGATATTGAGGCTGTTTTTTTGCTTTCGCGATTAAAATCTAATAGCATAAAAGTTCCTCAGCAGGTTTCAATAATAAGTTGCGATAATTCGGAAATTACAGAGATGGTAACACCAACAATAACTTCGGTTGACCCCGGTTTTATAGAGGTAGGTAGAAAAGTAAGAAACTGGATTAATGGTGAAGTGGAAAATAGTTCACCAGTAAAATTCTACTCAACACCGATTTTAATAAAGAAAGAGAGTTCAATATAAATTTTACTTATAGGGTTATGCATCGAACAACAACATATCGATTAAAAGATGTAAAGTATTTAATCATCATTCTTATTACACTGAATCTGTCTTCGTGTACTTTTCAATCAGTAGAAAATACAAGCGACGATATTGTTATTGAGAATGCCGGGATGAAGCTTGTAATTAGCAGCGAAGGCTGGGCAAAAAGTTTGGTTGACAAATCGGCTGGCGAGGAGTGTTTAATGCAGGGTGTAAAAATACCCGCATTTACATTAATGCAAAAACGCCCTTACGACAACGAAGTGCAATTGGCATATCCGGCAAAGCAAAGAATATTTGCTGCCGACACAGTCTACCGTCAGGACGATAATTTAATTGTTGGGTTCGAACTGACCGATTACGAAGCAGTAATTGGGGTAAATATTACCGACGATTACATTGGTTTCACACTAAAAAAGCTGCAATACCACATGGCAAAGTTTGGTGTAAAACGCCGTACCGAAGTTGATGGTTTTACACTTTTGCAATTGCCGGTAAAAAACCGGGGGCATTTTGGCGAACTGCTAAATGTGGTTTGGGATAAAAATATTGCCGTTAATTTGCTTGGCACCGATTCGTATGCACAAATTGATGCCGATGTGCGCAATGGATATAAAATTCTGAAAGCAGGAGGAGTTGCCGGCGTTAAAGTAGAGGGAGTTGGTGCCGCACTTATTACTGCACCTACAAATAAATTGCTCGATAAAATCGACCGGGTTGAACGCGATTTTAATCTTCCTCTCGGTGTAAAAAGCCGACGAAGCAAAGAGTATAAAAATTCTTATTACGAACTCAGAAATGTTACAGTAAAAAATATTGATGAACATATAAAGTATGCAAAGCAAGCCGGGTTCAGGCAGATGGTAATTTATTACACCGATTTTGCGCCGAATGTAGGCCATTTTAAATGGAGTGCCAAGTATCCAAACGGAATGAAAGATCTAAAGGAAATTGCAAAAAAAATAGAAGCCGCCGGAATGATTATGGGCTTCCATATTCATTATAATAAAGCCAATATTAACGATTCGTACGTAACACCAGTTCCTGACAACCGACTAAACTTAAGAACTATTTTTACACTACGTAACGATCTTAAAAAAGGGCAAACAACCATTACTGTCGAGGAAAATCCGAAAGGAACAACTCTGGAAGATGGCCGGCGGATTCTTAAAATTGGTAAAGAGTTGGTGTCGTTCGAAAATTATACAACAACGCCTCCCTATCAGTTTCTAAATTGCAAAAGAGCTATTTTAAATACTACCCAAGTAAGTCGGGAATCGGGCGATTTGATAGGATTGCTCGACATGGACACCTGGCCGATATTTGTAAGGTTTAATCAAAAAACCGATATTCAGCAAGAGGTTGCCGCAAGGTTGGCGGATATTATTCAAGAAACGGGAATAAAGTTTATCTATTACGATGGAGCGGAAGATGTTCCCGAACCATATTGGTACAATGTTTCGAAAGCGCAGCTCGATGTTTATAACGCCCTCGAAACAAAATCGATATTTGCCGAAGGAGCACTAAAATCACACTTTAGTTGGCACATTCTTACCCGTGGAAATGCATTCGATATTTTTGCTCCCGAGGTTATAAAAGAGGCCACACGCAAACATCCTCAAGCCGAAATGGAACTGGTCTCCAACGATTTTACCTCCATCGATTTCGGGTGGATAGAATACACTCCGCCGTCGGATAAAACAATCGGTATTCAGCCCGATATGCTTGAGTTTGTTACAAGCAGAGCTGCCGGGTGGAACTCCATAATTTCGTTGCTTGGCAAACTCGAGAATTTTAAAAATCATCCGCGTACAAAAGATAATCTCGAAGTGGTTCGCCGGTGGGAAGAAGCACGTGTAAACGGCTTTTTAACCGACAAAATACGGGAGCAACTCAAATCTCATTACCAGGAACATACCCTGTTAATAAACGAAAAAGGAGATTTTGAGCTTCAACCATACGAACAAATTAAAAATGTGGCTGGAGGAGATAAAAATATTCGTGCATTTATTTTTGAACGAAAAAATAAAACGTGGGTGGTGTATTGGCATACGTCGGGAAGTGGCCAATTAGAATTGCCGGTAAATGCAAAAGATATTACGCTCTATAAAGAGTTGGGCAAGGAAATTCAGGTAAATGGCAAGGAAGGCAAAGTTGTTTTGCCGGTAAACGATCGCCGTTATATCGAATTTAATTTGCCAACAGAAGAAGTTCTTAACTTGTTTAAAAATGCAAAGTCTATTTAAATTTAGCCTAAACCAACGAATTTAAAATAGATAGATGTTGTTTCATAGATTTGAATTTTAGGCAAAGTCGCCAAAGTGAGAATACTTGCTTTGGGCGGCTTGCCAACTTTCTGTTAAACAACGCCAATTTTATAAACAAGGAAATTGTTTAGTTCCGATGATAAAGAATAAGAAATTATAAGGAAAATTAGGTAATTAATATTATATGTTATGAAACGAAGGAAATTTATTGGAAACACTACAAAAGCAGTAGTTGCATCAACTGTACTTCCGCTAAATTCAATGGCGAAAAATAGTGTAAAAGCAAGTGCAGAACAAAAGCTGAGAGTTGTATTGGTTGGTACCGGAAGTCGCGGAAGCGAGACTTGGGGAAAGAGTTTGCTGAAAGGGTATAGCAAGTGGGTTGAAATGGTTGGTTTGTGCGACATTAACCATAAACGTGTTGAGTATGCCAAAAAGTATATGGGGGCCGAAAATGCAAAAACTTACGAGGCGAAAGACTTCGATTTAATGATTAGCGAGACAAAGCCCGATGTGGTAATTGTTACCACCACCGACCATTTTCATGTCGATTATATTGTCCGGGCAATGGAACTGGGTGTCGATGTAATTTCAGAAAAACCAATAGCAACCGAAGTTGAACAGTGTCAACGTATTTTAGACACAGAATTTAAAACCGGACGAAAAGTAACTGTCGGGTTCAATATGCGGTTTATGAATATGTCGCCCGAAATTAAGCGGGTACTCGATTCGGGAGAGTTGGGTAAAATTATCTCTGTCGATTTTCAGGAGTACCTCGATTTAGACCACGGCTCGTCGTATTTTCGCAGATGGCACGGTAAAATTAAATATTCAGGTTCGTTACTGGTACACAAAGCATCGCACCATTTCGACCTTGTAAATTGGTATCTCGGTGCCGACCCGGTTGAAGTTCAGGCAATGGGGAAAGTTGCTTATTACGGGAAAAATCACTCGTTCAGAAGTCGTAACTGCCGCAGTTGTCCTTTTACCGACAAATGCAATATGTATTGGGACATTACAAAAAGCGAGCGAATGATGGACTTGTATGTGAAGTGTGAAGATGTTGACGGATATTTCCGCGATGGTTGCGTTTGGGACAACGATATTGATACGTACGATGTTACAACAACACAGGTTGTTTACGACAACGGAACATTTCTTACCTACACGCAAAATACAAACCTTGCCTACGAAGGACAGTATATCTGTTTTACAGGCGAAAAAGGAAGAATGGATGTTCGTCTTTACAATCGCCAGCCCTGGGAAGAGCCGGCTCCCATTGAAATACGTATTTCGAAAGACACAAAAACGACGAAGATTTATACCATCGATAACGATAAAGGAAATCATGGTGGAGCCGATAAAAAGGTAAAAGATTTAATTTTCGATCCTGAAAAGAAAGATAATCTTCGCCAACGTGCCGGAAGCCGTGCAGGAGTGATGGCAAGTTTAATTGGTATTGCTGCTCGCCAATCGATTGAAACAGGTGAAAAAGTGGAAATAAAAGATTTGGTGGAATTTCCAACCACCTGGCAAGGATAATTTAAAACAATGGTTACTTGTTCTGATTGAATATCAGAAATCCTATACTAATTAACTATATAACAACCATAAGTCAGGGTAAAAGGTTGCCGCGGGGTAACCTTTTACCTGTCTTTTTTTATGAAAAAGAATCAATATTCTAGTCTCTTTTCCGAATTTAAAAACCAAATTAAAAAAGAATAAGCTTTTGAAAAAAACAGTAACCTATTTTATCGTTTTTATTTTGCTGTTTCTTTTTGCATGCTGTACAAACAAGAATAGCAATAACCCGGAAAATTATTCGGGAAAAAGAGTCGCAAATAAAGAAAAGCAGTTAAACG